>DATJFC010000320.1:0-10563 GCA_035495995.1 Holophagaceae bacterium | reverse complement strand
CGGCGATGGGCAGCTCCACTTCCTTGTCGTCATGGCCGTGGGGGGCGTGGTCCGTGGCGATGGCGTCCACCGTGCCGTCCGCGAGCGCCTCCAGCACGGCGTCGAGATCGGCGTCGCCGCGGAGGGGCGGATTCATCTTGTAGTCGGAGTCGAACTTCATCAGCTCCTTGTCCGTGAGCGCGAAGTGGTGCGGCGTCACCTCGCAGGTGACGGGCAGGCCGCGCTTCTTGGCTTCGCGGATCATGCGCAGCGAGCCCGCGGTGCTGATGTGGGCGAGGTGCAGGTGCCCGCCCGTGTGCTCCGCCAGCACGATGTCGCGGGCAACCATGGCTTCTTCCGCCGCGGCGGGGATGCCGAGGCAGCCCAGGGCCGCGCTCACGGCGCCTTCGTGCATGTAGCCCTTGGCGGCCAAGGTCGGATCTTCCTCGTGCGCCACCACGGGCGTCTCGAGCCAGCGCGTGTATTCCAGCGCGCGACGCATGACCTCGGCGCTGACGATGGGCAGGCCGTCATCGCTGAAAGCGACGCAGCCCGCGCCCTTGAGCGTGCCGAAGTCCGCGAGTTCCTCGCCCTTGAAGTCCTTGGTGACGGCGCCGATGGGGAAGTAGCGGCAGAGCCCGGCCTTCGCGGCGCGGGCCAGCATCAGCTCGGTGATGGCGACGCTGTCGTTCACCGGCCGGGTGTTGGCCATGGCGCAGACGCTGGTGAAGCCGCCGGCGACGGCGGCGCGCGAACCGGTCTCGATGCTCTCTTTCCGCGTGTGGCCCGGCTCGCGGAAGTGCACATGGAGGTCGATGAAGCCGGGCACCAGCAGCTTGCCGCCGGCGTCCAGCACTTCCGCGCCCGCGGCGAGCGGATCGCGCTCCGCGTCAGGCCCGATGGCGGCCACCACGCCCTCGACCACCAGCAGGCTCCCGGGCCCGTCGAGCTTCTGGGCAGGGTCCAGGATCCGGGCGTTCTTCACGAGCAGGGACATGGGTTCCTCGGCGGGCAACCCTTCAATCTTAACGGAGAAAGGATTCGCCACGGAGATCACGGAGAACGGCCACCCCGCGAAGGGCGGTCTTCTCATGCCCTCCACGCCCCGGCAGTGCTCCGCTTGGCGGGCTGCTATTCCGGCTTGAAGTAGATCAGGGCCGACAGGGTGAGGCTGGAGATCAAGAGCTTGGGCCAGGAATCGGCGAAGACGATGCTTGTGCCGAAGAGCCCGGCGCCCCAGACCATCCGCAGGATCTCTTCGCGCTTCTTGCCGACGACGAAGGCGACCCAGCCGACCGTGTTGAACAGCCCCGACACGAGGATGAGCGGCCAGCTCATGCTGGAAAGGTCGGGCATCAGTCCATCCGGTAGTTGGGCGCTTCCTTGGTGATCATCACATCGTGGGCGTGGCTCTCGCGCAGGCCCGCGCCGCTGATCTCGACGAAGGTGGCCTTCTTCTGGAAGTCGCCGATGTCCTTGCCGCCGCTCAGGCCCATGCCCGCGCGCAGGCCGCCCATGAGCTGGGTGACGAGGTCGCTGAGCTTGCCCTTGTAGGGCACCTGGCCCTCGATGCCTTCGGGCACGAGCTTGCCGGCGTCCTTGCCGTCCTGGAAGTAGCGGTCCGCGGAACCCTTCTTCATGGCGCCGATGGAGCCCATGCCGCGGTAGGACTTGAAGGTGCGGCCCTGGTAGAAGATGGTCTCGCCCGGCGCCTCGTCGGTGCCGGCGAAGAGGCTGCCGATCATCACGACATGCGCGCCGGCGGCCACGGCCTTGGCGATGTCGCCGCTGAACTTGATGCCGCCGTCGCCGATGCAGGGGATGCCGGCCTCGCGGCAGGCCCTCGCGGCCTCAGCGATGGCCGTGATCTGCGGCATGCCCGCGCCCGTCACGATGCGCGTCGTGCAGATGGAGCCTGGCCCGATGCCCACCTTCACGCAGTCCGCGCCGGCCTTGGCGAGGTCCTTCGCGCCCTGGTAGGTGGCGACATTGCCCGCGATGAGGGGCGTGTCCGGCAGGGCCTTCTTGAGCTGCTTCACGGCGTCGAGGACGCCCTTGGAGTGGCCGTGGCTGGAGTCGAGGCAGAGCACGTCCACGGAAGCGTCCACCAGCGCCTTCGCGCGGTCGATGAGGTCCTTGCCCACGCCCACGGCGGCTGCGACCCGGAGGCGGCCCAGGCCGTCCTTGCAGGCGCTCGGGTACGCGATGGACTTCTCGATGTCCTTGACGGTGATGAGGCCCTTGAGGGCGCCCTTCTTGTCCACCACCAGCAGCTTCTCGATGCGGTGCTTCTGGAGGATGGCCTTGGCCTGCTCCAGCGTCGTCCCCACGGGCACGGTGACGAGCTCGTCCTTGGTCATCAGTTCGCTGACGGGCAGCTCCCAGCGGTCCTCGAAGCGGAGGTCCCGGTTGGTGAGGATGCCCACGAGCTTGCCCTTCTCCACCACGGGCACGCCGCTGATGCGGTATTTCGCCATCATCGCCTCGGCCTCGCGGATGGGCGCGTCGGGCCGGATGGTGATGGGATCCGTGATCATGCCGGATTCGGACCGCTTCACCCGGTCCACCTCCTCCGCCTGCTCGGCGATGCTGAGGTTCTTGTGGATGACTCCGAGGCCCCCCATCTGCGCGAGCGCGATGGCCATGCGGCTTTCCGTCACCGTGTCCATGGCCGCGCTGATGAGCGGGATGTTGAGGCGGACGGTCTTCGTCAGCTGCGTGCCCAGGTCCACGGCGTTGGGATGCAGCTCCGAATGCCCCGGCACCAGCAGGACATCGTCGAACGTCAGGGCCTTCATCAGGGGCAAGGTGAGCATCGGAAGCCTTCCAATCGGAACCCGAAGCCTGTTCAAGGCTGTAGGGACCTTGCACGACATGATCGCACGGGCCGGAGCCGCGATCCAGGGCGCATTCAGAAGGGCAGCGGATGCTCGCAGCGGAATCCATCTCCGGCGCCGCCCTGCCAGGGCGCCCAGGCGCCGCAGGCGGGAAGGGCGCGATCGCAGCGGGGCGCGAAGGGGCAGCCGGAAGGGCGTTCGCCGGGCGCGGCGAGGAAACCGCCCTCGCTCGCGGGCTCGCGCCGCGCGGCGGAGAGGAGCCGCGCCGTGTAGGGATGCCGGGGATTCCGGATGAGCCGGGAGGCCGGTCCGCCCTCCATGGGTTCCCCGCCGTAGAGCACGAGGATGCGCTCGCACAGCGAGGCCACGACGCCCAGATCGTGGGTGATCCAGAGGAATCCGAGGCCGCGTTCGGCCTGCAGGCCGCGGATCAGCTCCAGGAATTCCGCCTGCACGCCTGGATCCAGCGCGGTCGTGGGCTCATCCAGCACCAGCAGCTCGGGGTCGCAGCTGAGGGCCATGGCGAGGCAGAGGCGCTGGCGCTGGCCCCCGGAAAGCTCGTGGGGGAACCGCTTGAGGAAAGCCGCGTCGGCCGGAAGGCGCAGCCGGTCCAGCAAAGGCATGAGGCGGGACAGGGCCGCCGGTTTCCGCTCCCTGCGGTGGACGCCCGGCAGCAGCGCGAGCTGTTCCGCCGTGGTCATGAAGGGATTGAGGGCCTGCGAGGGATCCTGAGGCACCCACGCCAGCCGCGCGCCTCGCACCCGATCCCGCGCGGGTCCCGGCTGGTCCAGACGGACCCCGAAGGCTTCGACCGTTCCAGCGCTCTGGCGGACGCCTTCCGGCAGGACGCCGAAAAGGGCCTGCACCAGAAGGCTCTTGCCGGATCCGGATTCGCCGACGAGACCCAACCTGGCGCCGGGCTCGAGGTCCAGGTCCAAGGGGCCCAGGAGATGGGCTCCATCGCGGCGCTCCAGGCGCAGGCCCCGGATATGGAGAGTCATGGGCCCATGCTAGCGGAAGAGCCGGATTTGCAGCAGTTCCGCGTGGATCCCAAGATCTGCTTGACGCTCAGGAACCCAGGACTAGGTTGGACACACCAAGAACCAGACGGGACCTTGGGTGCCCGGGTCCCCGGACAACCATTCGAGCGCGGTAAGCGCCACTGAGGAGGTCCCATGGATTTTCTGCGCCCTGAGCTTCAAGAGCGCCTGATGAAAGAGCATTTCGAGTTCCGCCGGCTCATGGAGGAGCACCGAGCGGCGGATGAGAAGCTGGTGGCCCTCCAGCGCAAGAGCGGCCTTTCGGCCCGCGAGTCGCTGGAAGAGGTCGAGCTCAAGAAGACCAAGCTCAGAGCCAAGGAACGCATCTACCAGATCGTCCAGGAAGCCGACCGGTCGCATTGAAGCCGCGCGGGCTTGCTGGATGAACGCGGAGGGGCCGCCTGGGGGGCGGCCCTTTTCGCGCCTCCTCGCCTGCCGGCTACTGGGGGCAGAGCAGGTGGACCGTCGCGGTGTTGTCGCGGCCCCAGGTGAGGTTGAGGGTGCCGCAGGGCGTCGTGAAGGCGGCCGTCGCGGTGGCGCCCGAGGTCACGCGGGTGAGCGAGATCGTCCCGGATTCCGGGTGGCAGCAGCCGGACACCCAGATGAGCGGGTCGGAGGCGGCGATGCTGCCCGTGACGGGGCCGCGGTCGTTCGCGGAGTTCTGCCAGGTGAAGGTGCCCGAGAGCTTGTACTGGCCGCTCACGCTCCAGTCGGCCACCATGTCGCGGGACCAGGTGTAGGTGGCGCTGAAGCCGGGATCCGAACTGTCCGTGAGCGTGGCGCTCATGTCCCGCACCGTGATGGTGGTGGACATCGCGACGGTGTCCACCACGAGGCCGCGGGTGCCGCCTTCGAACACCCAGGTCTTCGTCCCGTTGGTGATGGTGAGGTGGGGCACGATGGTGTAGTCCGTCGCGTTGGCGTTGCCCGGGTCCTGCGACCAGCTGATGTCGCGCGTGCCGTTGATGGTGCCGCCTTCGGGGCCCGTGCAGTTGGTGTAGGTCCAGGTCACATGGCTCACGCCCTGGCCGTCCACGGTGACGGGTCCTGCCGTGACGCAGGAGGAGGCCGGCGTCAGGTTGGCGAGGGTCTTCACATCCGCGCCTTTGCCCTCAGGATCGGGAGCCCAGGACGGGAGGTTCGAAGGCGTCGCCTGGACGCTCTCGTCGCTCACGAGGGCCGTGGAGAAGGCCGCGGCGGAGCTGGCGGTGAAGCCGGCCTGGGCGGAGGAGGACGAATCGCCGCCGCCGCCGCAGGCGACGAGGGCGAGCAGGATCGAGGAGGCGGCGAGGACGCGCGGCGCATGGGACATGGCGGCTCCGGAAGGATGGTGATGCCCGGTTGGAGCGGAGAATGCCGCCTGAGGTTTACGCGCGCTGGAGCTTTTCCGGACCTCGCCTCAAGAGGCCAGTCCGGGGTTCCGGGGTCTGAACGCGCCGCCGACCCAGTAGACGAGTTCCAGCGGATCCGCGAGGTCCCACAGCAGCACCTCGGCCTTGGCGCCGGGGCGCAGATGCCCCAGCTCCTCCCGCCCGAGGCTGCGCGCGGCGTGGAGCGTCATGGCGATGAAGGCTTCCTCGAAGGTGAGGCGCAGCTGGAGGCAGCCCAGGCGCAGGATGAGGAGCGGGTCCAGGCAGGGGCAGGAGCCCGGATTGAAGTCGGAGGCCAGCGCCACTGAGCAGCCCGCTTCGATCATCTTCCGCGCGGGCGCCCAGTCGCGCATGCCGAGGAAGAGCGTCGTGCCCGGGAGCAGGATGGGCGTGACTCCCGCCGCGGCCATGGCTTTCATGCCGTCCTCGGAGCAGAACATGAGGTGGTCCGCGCTGGCTCCGCCCAGCTCCGCCGCCAGCTCGGCGCCGCCGGTCCAGCTCAGCTCGTCCGCGTGCACGCGCGGCGTCAGGCCGAGCGCCTTGCCGGCCTCGAAGATGGCCCGCCCCTGTTCGACGGTGAAGACGCCCTTCTCGATGAACACATCGCAGTAGCGCGCGAGGCCCGGAAAGCGGCGCGTGAGTTCCGGAAGCCATTCCGAGGCGACGCGGCGCGCGTAGCCTTCCGCGTCGCCCGCGGACTCGGCGGGGATATCGTGGGCGGGCAGCAGCGTCACATCCAGGCTCCAGCCCTTGGCCTTCAGCGCGGCGTAGGCTTCGAGCTGCCGCGCTTCGGCCTCCAGCTCCAGGCCGTAGCCGGTCTTGGCTTCGAGGTGGACGACGCCGCGGCCGCGCAGCTCCAGGAGGCGGGCTTCGCCCGCCTCCGTCAATTCAGCGACCGAGGCCGCCCGCGTGGCGCGCACGGTTTCGCGGATGCCGCCGCCCTCCGCCGCGAACTCCGCGTAGCTCACGCCATGTAGGCGGCGGTTGAATTCGCCGCTGCGGTCGCCGCCGAAGACGAGGTGCGTGTGCGGGTCCACGAAGCCCGGCGTCGCCCACGCGCCGCCGCCGTCCACGCGTTCCGCGTCCCGCCATTCTCCGGGCAGGTCCGCGCGGCGGCCCATCCAGGCCACCCGCCCTCCGGAAACCGCGAGCGCCGCGTCCTCGACGCGGTCCATGGCCCAGGCCTTAGCCGGATCAGGCGTGAGGAGGCCTTTGAGGTTCGTCAGGACGCGCGCTTTGCCCATCGCACCAGTTTCGCACGGAGGCTACTCTTGGGCATGATCCGAACCCGTCTCGCCGCGATCCTGTTCGCCGCCTTCGCGCCTGTTTTCGCGCAGGGGCCGCAGCTCAAGCCGGGCGAGGCTTTCATCACGATGGATGCCGATGGCAAGGTGCACGGCTGGGGCGATGTGAAGACGCCCCGCCCCCTCGGCGAGATGGCCAAGCTCGTGTGGTTGAAGATGGCCGGCGCGGATTGGGTCAGCCTCGAGGTCTATTGGGATTGCAAGAACCCCGGCTGCCTCCCGCCCAAGGGCCACGGGCACGTGGATCTGCGCAAGGCCTACCGGGAGGACTGCGACGATGCCTTCCTCTACTGGATCAACTGGGAGCGCAAGGACTGGGTGGAACAGCAGGGCGAAGGCGTCACGCGCATCCAGCTCATGACCACCTTCGGCCCCTTCCTCGGCGACCGCGTGCCGAAGGAGGGCGGCCTTCCGGACTTCACGCCCGACTGGATCGGCCGCAGCGACCTCCTCCAGGCCTCGCCGGAGGCGTTCATCACTTGGGTAGCCGCCCCGGAGAACCAGATCGTGCTCAGCCTGTCGCGGGAATTCCTGAAGGGCTTCTTCGCCTCCGCGGCCGATTCGCGGAGCTGGTGGTTCAAGCCCGGCGTCTCGAGCCAAGGCACCTGGGTGCTGGCGGGCGACGGCCAGAGCGAGGCCCTGCTGTTCATCTCCATGCCGGAGACGCCCAAGGAGGCCGTCCAGCGCATGAAGGACATCATGGGCGCGGGCAAGTCGAAGTAGCGTTCCCATGGCGACCTGGCACCTCTACCTGCTGCGCTGCGGGGACGGCACCCTCTACTGCGGCATCGCGCTGGATGTCGAAGCGCGGCTGAAGCAGCACCAGGAAGGCAAGGGCGCGAAGTACACCCGCGGGCGTGGGCCGCTGGAGCTGGTCTACAGCGAGCCCTGCGGCACGAGGCCGGAGGCGCTGCGGCGCGAGCGCGAGGTGAAGCGGATGCCGCGCGCGGCGAAGCTGGCGCTGGCTGCGGGCTTCGGGCTACAGGCCACAAGGCGGGCGTCGACCCGTCCCTGACACCAGTCGCAGACTGATGAAAAGCCGGATAGGGGTTGGCCCCAATCGCGCAGCCGGTGGCCCGGACACCTAACGGCCCTTCTCCATCTCCGCCTGCAGGTCGCGGATGGCCTGCGCCGGATCCGGCGCCTTGAAGACGGCGTTGCCGGCGACGAGCACATCGGCGCCCGCCGCGACGAGGTCGCGCGCGTTCTTCAGGCCCACGCCGCCATCCACTTCGATCATGAAGGGCGTCTGGCGCGCGCTGCGGATCGCGTCGAGCCGCGCGACCTTGTCCAGGATGCGCGGGATGAAACTCTGGCCGCCGAAGCCCGGGTTCACGCTCATGAGCAGCACGAAGTCGAAGTCGCCGACGAGATCCACGAGCGTCTCCACGGGCGTCGAGGGGTTCAGCACCACGCCCGCCTTGGCGCCCGCGTCGCGGATGGCGCGCAGGGTGCGGTGCAGGTGAGGGTCGGCCTCCTGGTGGACGCTCACCCAGTCCGCGCCGGCCTTCACGAATTCCACGGCGTAGCGCAGCGGCTCCACGATCATGAGGTGGCAATCCAGGGGCAGCTTCGTCGCCCGCCGCATCGCCTCCACCACGGGCATGCCGAGGGTGATGTTGGGCACGAAGCGGCCGTCCATGACATCCACGTGGGCCACGCCCGCTCCGGCCGCCTCGATCATCGAGAGCGCTTCGCCCAGCCGCGTGAAGTCCGCGGAGAGCAGCGAAGGCGCGAGGAGCGGCTTGACGGGGCGGAGGTCCATGCCCCGAGTATGCCAGAGGGGCTCAGGCCTCCTCGCGGACGAGCCTCACGAGCCCTGTCCGCTCGGATCCGGCCGGATCAGCGTGGACGGCGTTGAGCGTCCCTTCGCCCTCTTCCCAAGGGGCGGCGCCCGCTTCCAGGCCCACCCACCGGTCCCGGCCCTCCTCTTTGGCGAAGTAGAGCCCCGCGTCCGCCAGGCTGACGCACTGCTCCCAGGTGATGCGTTCCGGCGCGTCCGGCAGGAAGGGGTAGAGCGCGAAGCCGATGGAGCAGGTGCACTTCAGCTCGGTGCCGTCCGGAAGGCGGAAGGGGTGGCCGGCCACTTTGCGGCGGATGCGTTCCGCGAGCCCGAGCGGCAGGACCCGCCCGGTGTCCCTGGCCACCACGACGAATTCCTCGCCTCCCCAGCGGACGACGATGTCCGGGCGCCGCAGGGTCTCCCGCAGGATGTCGGCCAGCTGGCAGAGGACCGCGTCCCCGGCCTCGTGGCCGTGCTTATCGTTCACCTGCTTGAACCGGTCCAGATCGATGATCAGGAGCTTCAGCGTGAGGCGCCGCCCGTCCGGCTGCTTCCAGGCGCGGAGGGCCTGGGCCGTCTCGTGCTCCATGAATTCGGCGAGGAACCGCCGGTTGTGGAGCTTGGTGAGGGTGTCGCGCATGGCCAGCTCGCGGCTGCGCAGGCGCAGGAGGATCTCGTTCCGCAGCGAGCGGTGGACCCTGATGCTGAGCACGGCGAGGCTGAGGAGGAAGAGCCAGGACAGGATCTGGAAGATCTCGGGGTGGTCGGCCACCGGGTGGACATGGGAGGCCACGGCCAGGGTGCCGATGATGGGCGTGAGGTAGACCAGGTAGGTGGTAGGGCTGGGGGCCATGCTCACCAGCGCGGCCGAGCCCAGGCCCGCGCAGATCATCCCCAGGAGCCCGACCTCCATGGGCGTGAGCAGCGGGAAGGCGAGCCAGGTCGTGGCGGAGAGGAGCAGGGCCACGAAGGTGCTGCCGAGCGTGAAGCGGAGATGCCGGGCGCCAGGGCCTCCCTTCCTCCAGCTGTTGAGAATGGCCCGCACGATCGCCGCCGCCAGGGCGGCCGCGAGCAGCCACTCGATGCGGTGGTCCCTGCGGGCCGCGTGCTGCAGGGTGGCCCAGAGCAGGCCCAGCACGGGGAGCAGGGCCCCGAGCGCGACCTGGCCGCGCAGCTCCAATTCCTCCACGAGCGCTTCGCGCACCGCCGGGATGTGCGGGCGGTCTTCGTCGGAATACCTGAGGGGCGAAATGAGGTCCATGGGGTTTCGGGTCATTGTGGCCGAAATGATTCCGGGATGCCCGCCTTCAACTCAATTCGCCCATGAGACGGATGAGGCCCGCTTGCGCGGCCGCGCCGAGATCCCGCTCCACCCCGTCCAGCTGCGCCGGCACATCGCCTTCCCAGGCCTTCCCGCCGGGGAAGGCCCCCACGGCCCTGTCCCGTCCCGCGGTCTTGGCCCGGTAGAGGCAGGCGTCGGCGAGGCCGAGCACCTGCTCCCAAGTGAGGAGGCGCGGCGCCTCCGGCGAAAAGGGGAACAGGCTGTAGCCGAGGGAACAGGTCTTTCTCAGCTGGGTTCCGTCCGGGAGGAGGAAGGCGTGGGCCACCACCTTCTCGCGGATCCGCTCCGCGAGCATGAGGGCGTAGCTCCGGTCCGCTCCCCGGGCCACGAGGAGGAATTCCTCGCCACCCCACCGGATGACGAGATCCTGCTTGCGCAGGGTTTCCTCCAGGATCACCGCGACCTGCTTGAGCACCGCGTCTCCGGCCTGATGGCCATGCGCGTCGTTCACGCGCTTGAAGTGGTCCAGGTCCAGCATGACGATGGCGAGACTCTGCTGGATCGGCGAGCCGGGCGTCCAGGACCGGAGCACCGACTCCGCCTCGGGCCCCATGAACTCCGTCAGGTAGCGCCGGTTCCGCAGCCCCGTCAGCATGTCCCGGAGCGACAGGTCCTTCAGCTTGAGGCTCGAGAGGACCTGGGCCACCTGGGAGCGGTGGTTCTGGATCGACAGGACGGTCAGCGTCACGAGGTAGACGCCGAGCAGCAGGGCCATGAGGTGCTCGTAGCCCGCCATTCCCCCTTTGAGCACCGCGAGAATGAAGAGGGACAGGACATCCAGGCCCATGTAGGCGAGGTAGCCCCAGACGCTGGGGGCCAGGCTCGAGAGGGCCGCGGCGTTGATGCCCGCGTGGGTGATGACGAGCAGGCCGACCTGCGCGACCCCGAGGCAGGGCCAGGCGATCCAG
>DATJFC010000319.1:0-7346 GCA_035495995.1 Holophagaceae bacterium | reverse complement strand
ATCGCTCTTAAGGCTTAGAAGACACTCTATACGGTTCCTTCTTCGGTCCGGACCGCGCCCAGTTTGAGCATCTTCTTCTTCAGCCAGCGCTCGCAGGGGGTGGAGATCAAGCGCTCCACGGCGAGGCCCAGCAGCCAGCAGAGGATCACGGCCGGGATGTACCAGAGGAAGCCCGTGCGCAGATCGCCGCCGCGCGCGCGGAAGGCCCGCACGACGCCGAACACGACGAACATGTGGGTGAGGTAGATCTCGTAGCTGAGGCGGCCCCAGGCGCGCAGCCAGCCGAGCCCGCGGAGCGCGCGGGGCGGGCGCTTGTCGAAGGCGAGGATGAGCGCCAGGGCCGAGAGGCAGAGCAGCAGCATGTAGCCGTCCCGCATCCAGCCCCAGAGGATGCCGCCGCAGGTCAGCACCGCCAGCAGGCCGCAGAGGCCCGCCAGCGCCAGCATCCGGATCTCTCCCTCCGAGGGCGAGCGCCAGCGCTCCGCCAGCAGCGCGCCCAGCACGCCGATGGCGATGGCCGACATCCCCGGCAGGTAGGCCTTCTCCTGCCAGATCTCGTTGCCGGCCAGGGCCGCGTGGGTCCAGGGCAGCGAGAGCGCGAGCAGCGCCAGCATGGGCACGAGGATCCAGAGCCGCCGCGTGAAGAGGCACACCAGCGGGAAGCCGAGGTAGAAGACCTCCTCGATGGAGAGGGACCACAGGACGTCCCAGCCGCCGGGCAGGTAGCCCTTCATGCCCTCGTACCAGTTCAGGTGGAGGCCGAAGGCCGCGAAGATCGCGCGCGGCAGCGACTCGCCTTCGCGGCTGATCACATAGTCCCTGACGCCCCCCAGGTGCAGCGCGCTCAGCACGGCCACCAGCGCCACCAGGCAAGGCACGATGCGGGCGAAACGCCGCGCGTAGAAGGGCCGCGGCTGGATGCCCGGCAGCGGCCCCCAGCGGCGCAGGGCGTTGCCGGTGATGAGGAAGCCCGAGATCACGAAGAAGATGAAGACGGCCTCGTAGCCGTTCCAGTTCAGCGCCCCGAGCAGCCACCCGGGCGCGAAGCCGCCCAGGAGCGTCCGTTTCAGCGGGATGCGGAGGCCGATGTGGTGGAGCACCACCAGGAGGATGGACACCCCCCGCAGCAGGTCGATCCCGTGGTTGCGCTGGCTTCCCTGCTCTTCCCCGCTGATGCGATCCGGCATCATCCGTTCATACCACAGCCGGGCTCCGTCCAGCCCAGCTCACTCCAGCCCGAGCATGCGGCGGGAGACGCGGGTGGAGCCTGGCAGGTGCTGGTCCGCGAGATCCAGGATCTGCCGGGCCTCCTGCTTGCGCCCCATGTTGCAGAGCACCTCCGCGCTCTTCACGCACTGGGCCTGGGCCTTGGGCAGCTGGCCCGCGTGGAAGTAGGTCTGCACGAGGCTGTGGATCGCCGTGTAGCGGCCGGGGTCCATGGACAGCACCTGGAGGAAGAGGTTGATGGCCCCCGCGGGATTGCCGAGCTGGGTCTGGCTCCCGGCCTCCTTCTCCATCTGCTCCAGCTGCATCTTGATCTTCGGATCGCGCAGCTGGCGGCTGAACATGGGCACCATCATCGTGCGCTGGGAGGCCTGCTCCGTGACGATCTGCCCGAGGTTCTTCTCCTCGCCCTCCAGCTCCTTGAGCTTGAGCTGGATGATGCGCGTGAGGATGCCGCTGCGCCGCTCCATGGAGAGGCTGCAGGCCTGCCGCATGGCCAGCAAGGCCTCTTCGCGGTCCTCGGACCGGGAGGCGACCTCGGAGCGCAGGATCCAGAGCACCGGATGCTGGATGCCCTTGAGGCCCATCTTCAGCGTGCTCAGCGTGGCGGCGCCGTAACCCTTCTCGGCCATGTCGTGGGCCAGCGGCCTGAAGATCCTCAAGGCGAGCCGCAGCTGCCCCTTTTCCGCCATGTCGTGCAGGGCCTGCTCGCTGAGCGGAAGGATGCGGTCCGTGGGCTGCCGCAGGGTGCGCAGGCGCAGGATGCCCTCGTCCGCCCTGCCGACATGGATGAGCTGCTCGGCGATGGCCTCGATGAGCGTCGGATTGCCGGGGTAGGACTGGAGGGCCTGCTCCAGCGCGGCGAGCGCCTCGTCCTCACGCCCCATGATGCCGAGGATCCGCGCGCGGCTGAGGGTGATGCGGGCCCCGCCGCCCAGGGCCTCCGCCCGGTCCAGGGCCTGCAGCGCCTCGCTCTCGCGGTGGTCGACCGCCAGCGCCTCCGCGGCGTCCTGGAAGCTGCCGGCCGCCTTCTCCTTCTGCCCCGCGGCGGCATAGCGTTCCGCCAGCTGCAGCCGCAGATCGAGCCTCGAGGGGTCCGCGGCGACGCCCCTGCCATACGCCGCGAGCGCTTCGTCCGCCCGGCCGGAGGCCTCCAGCTGCCCGGCCATCTGGAAATGGATCTGGGCCGCCTCACGGAGGCTGCCCGTGGCCGCGAGAAGGTCCGCGAGCTGGTGGGCGCTGTCCAGGTCGTCCGGGACGGCCTTCAGGGCCCGCTTCAGGATCGCGATGGCCTTCTTCTCCTGCTGCTCCTGATGGAACACCCGCGCGAGGGCGCGGAAGGCCGCGGCCGCCTCCGCGGGCTGGCCCGCCTGGAGCGCGAGGTCGCCCACCCGGTTGAGCAGGGCCGAGTCGCCCGGGAAGGCGGCCAGCACCTTCTTGTACTCCACGAGGGCCTTGTCGGCCTGGCCCTTGGCGACGAGCCGATCAGCCAGGGCCAGAGTCGCGATCCGGTCGAGCGCCATGGCGGGAGCCTCGGAATGGAGCCGGTTTTGGGGGACCGGCGGGGGACCAGTGTAGCCGCGCCGGGCCCTACAGGCTGACCCTGGCCACGACGCGGTTGCCGCGCCCCTCGTAGCGGACTTCATCGAAGCAGAGGGCCTTGGCCATGGCGATGCCGCGTCCGTGCGTATGGAAGGCGCGGTCCGCGGACAGCTCGAGATAGGGCATCCAGTCGAAGCCGGGCCCCTCGTCCTCCACCGTGAGCTGGAGGCAGCCATTCCCCCGCTCTAGGGTGGCGAAGGCTTTCCGGTCGCGGAAAGCGGGCCGCTCCAGCCGTTCCGACACTTCGGCGGCCATGCGCCGCTCCTGCATGAGGCGGGTCTTGTCCTCGTAGGTGATCTCCAGGTTGCCGTGCTCCACGGCGTTGATGAGCAGTTCCCAGATGCCCATGGAGACGCGCTCGGGGTCGGGAAAGGCCTTGGCCAGCAAGGCCGCGAGCGCGTGGGCCTCGTCCTGGGTGCGGTAGCGGAACTCCGCGCGCAGCAGCAGGGGCGTCGCCAGGCTCCCCGCGGCCAGGTCCGTCTCCATCTGTAGCGCGTCCTGCCGGGTCTCCAGCGCGGCCCGCACCACGCCGCGCAGGATCTGGAGGTTCAGCGGCTTGGTGAGGTAGTAGAAGGCGCCGGCCGCGATGCCTTCGGCGATGCGCTCGGGCGTGGCATCCGCGGTCTGGAGGACCACGGGCACGCGCTTGAAGCGGCCGTCCTTCTTCATGCGCTTGAGCAGGCCGATGCCGTCCAGCCGCGGCATCATCAGGTCCAGCAGCACGAGGTCGAAGGAGGGATCCGCGTCCATTTGCGACCAGGCCTCCTCCCCGTCGCTGGCCATGAACACCTCGGCCTGCTCCGCCTGCATGGCGCGGGCGAGGGCCTCGAGGTTCATGGGCGTGTCGTCCACCAGGAGGATCCGGGGCGCGGACTCGCTCAAAGGGCCTCCTGGGAGGGGAACGGGGCTGGGGACCCGATTCTAGCGCCGCCCCGGGGATTTCTTGGACAGGCTCCTAAAGCGAGCGCCGCGGAGGCAACGCGGCGTTCGCGATGAGCAGGCCAGTCACGAGGGCGAAGGCGAGGAAGGCGGTGCGGAACGCGGCCTCCATGCCGGAGTAGACATCGTTCTGCGCGAGGAAGGCGAAGCTGCGCAATCCCACGCTGCCGGGCGCCAAGAGGAAGAGCGTGGGCAGCAGCGCGACGAGGGAGGGCCGACGCCGCAGGCGGGAGAAGGCGTTGCTGCCCAGCCCCGCCAGCAGCGCGCCGAGGCCGAGGCCCGTCTCCGGACCGAAGAGCTTCGACCCCAGCAGCGTGCCGCCGTAGGCCGCGAAGCCGATGGCCCAGAGCCAGCGGAGGTCGCGCATGCGCCCCTTGAGCAGCACCGTGATGGCGACGGGCGCCAGCAGGAGGCAGGGCCACTGGAGCCAGTCGGGCGCCGGATGGAAGACGCCGGCCGCGGGGTTCAGGAAGCCGCCCAGCTTCTGGCCGATGGCCGCGCCGAAGGCGAGCTGGAGCAGGACGACGAGGGCGCCTGCGAAACGCGCCGTGCCACTCACGAGGTTGCCCGTGGCCAGCTCGTTCAGCGCGATGGTGAGCGAGAGGCCCGGCAGCAGCATGATGAGGCCCGCCAGCATGGCGATCTGCGGCGAGAACCCGCCGTTGCGCCACGCGATGACCTGCGCGAGCAAGGCCGCCACCAGCGCGGCGACGACGAGGAAGAGCCGCGCCAGCGTCCGCACCCGGAGCGTGAGCCGGTGAAGCGTTCCCAAGGAGGCGCCGATGAGGCTCGCGGCGGCCAGGTCCCGCCAGCCTCCTCCCAGCAGCACGCCGAAGCACGCGGAGACGAGCGTGAAGGCCGCGATCTCCATGGCGTCGCCGAAGCGGGGGCGGCGCCCGGCGATGGCGTCCAGCTTGCTCGAAGCCTCATCCGGCTCGATGCGCCCGCCCAGAAGCGCGTCCGTCACCGCGTAGGTGTCGTCCAGGCGCGCCAGGTCCACATCCTGCGGCGGCACGCGCTGCACGAAGGTGCGGCCCTGGGCCCCGGCGCCGAAGGAGGCGATGAATCCCGTGGGCATGCCGAAGAGCTGCGCCTCGAACCCCAGCCGGCGCGCCACGGCCTCCAGCGTGTCCTCCAGCCTATGGGCCGGCGTGCCGTAGGCCTGCAGGGCGCGGCCCAGCTTCAGGATGAAGGCGACGGATCCGTCCAGCGGGACTTCAGAAGGGTCAGGCACCCACCGAGCATGCCGCCAACGCCATGGCCTTGACCAGCGCGGCTTCCAGGTCCGCCCACAGGTCAGCCGGGTCCTCGAGCCCCACGGAGACGCGGATGAGGCCCTCGCTGATGCCGTGCTCGGCCTTGGCGCCGGGGTCCACCACGCGGTGGGTCAGCGCCGCCGGGTGCTGGATGAGGCTGTCCACGCTGCCGAGCGAAACGGCCGGCGTCATGAGCGCGACCTCCTTCATGAGGACCGAGGCCGCCTCGAAGCCGCCCTTCAGCTCGAAGGCCAGGATGGAGCCGGGCCCCTTCATCTGCGCGCCCACGAGCGCCGAACCCGCGAGGCCGGGATAGTGGACGGCCGCGACGGCGGGATGGGCCGCGAGCTTCTCCGCGAGGAAGGCCGCGCCGGCCTGGGCCGTCTCCACGCGCACCTTCAGCGTCGCGAGGCCGCGGTGCAGCAGGTAGGCGGAGAGCGGATGCAGGTTCGCCCCGGTGATGACGCGGATCTTGCGGATCTCCGAGGCCCACTCGGCGTTGGTCGCGAGGACGCCCGCGAGCACGTCGCCGTGGCCGCCGAGGAACTTCGTCGCGCTGTGCATGACGATGGCCGCTCCCAGCGCCAGGGGCTGCTGGAGCACCGGCGTCGCGAAGGTGCTGTCCACCATCACCGGCACGGAACCGGCCTCGGCGACGACCGCGGCGATGTCCACGAGACGCAGGGTGGGGTTGGCCGGGGTCTCGACGATGACGAGGCTCGTGTCGGGGCGCAGCGCGGCCTTGATCCGGCCGGGCTCGGCCCAGGTGACCTCCAGGCCCAGCAGACCCGAGGCGAGCAGGTGATCGCTGCCGCCGTAGAGGGGGCGCACGGCGACCACATGGCCGCCCTTCTGCTTCGCCGCCAGGAGGACGGCCGTGAAGGCCGCCATGCCGCTCGCGAAGGCGACGGCCTCTTCCGCGCCTTCCAGCCGCGCGAGGGCGCCTTCGAAGCGGGCGACGGTCGGATTGTGCAGACGCTGGTAGACGGAGGAGCCGATGGGCTGGCCGCCCATGGCCTGGGCCTCCAGGCTGCGGCCGCCCTCGTCCAGGTCCGGCAGGGGGTAGGTGCTGCTGAGGTCGATGGGCAGGGCGTGGACGCCGAGTTCCGCCAGGCCTTCGCGGCCGGCATGGACGGCGCGGGTGGCGAAGGAGAGGTCGCGGGAGTGGGCCATGGGACACCTCGACGGAAATGATGCTTCCAATCCATTGTTCATTCTGAATGTGCTAGATTTGATCGAATCTTATTCGGAATGGACCCATGAAACAGGCCTTGGACCGAATCGATCGCGCCATTCTCGCCCTCCTCCAGAAGAACGCGCGGCTCTCCAACAAGGAGCTCGCCGCCCGCGTGGGGCTCGCGCCCTCGTCCTGCCTGGCCCGCGTGCAGCGGCTGACGAAGGAGGGCGTGCTTCGCGGCTTCCACGCCTTCGTCGCGCCGGACGCCCTGGGCATCGGCCTGCAGGCCCTCATCGCCGTGAAGCTCAAGCAGCACAGCCGCGAGAAGGTCCGCGCTTTCCTACGCCACCTTCAGGCCCTGCCGGAGGTCGTCGCCCTCTACCATGTGACCGGCGCCATGGACTTCCAGGTGCACGTGGCCGTGCGCGGCACGGACCACCTCCGCGATCTCGCGCTGGACGCCTTCACCATCCGCCCCGAGGTGGAGAGCATCCAGACCTCCCTGCTCTTCGAGACGAAGTGGAAGGATGTCTGGCCGGATTACGGCAGCTGACGAAACGCCTTGTCCGCCTTGCGGCCCAGATCCGACGAGCCCTGGCTGTTGGCGAGGCTCTTGGCGAGGGCGGCGGCCATCACCGATTGCGCCTCCGGCGAAAGGCGCGGCGCGAGGTCCGCGGCGGCGGCCACGGCGAGGAGCTGGTGGCTGTGATTGAAGGCCGGGTCGTTCTGGCTCGCCGCTTCCGCGAGCGCGCGCAGGGCCGCGCCGGGCGCCAGCGCGAGCGCGATGCCCATGGCGCGCTCGGGCTCCGCGTCGAGGATGGCGTCCGCCAGCGCGGCTTCCGATGGCGCGTCGCAGGGAAGAGGCTGAACGCGGCCCGCGGCCTCGTCCGTGGGGAAGAGGTTCACGAGCGCCGCGCCCTGGCACCAGGCCTTCGCGTCCGCGCCCTGCTCCGCCGCCAGCGCCGCCAGGTAGACGAAGGTCCAGCTCGTCTTGCCTTCGAGATCCCGGCGGGCATCCAGCTGCTTCTCGGCGGCGGCGCGCACGAGCGCGTCCAGCAGCGCGGCCTGGGAAGCGCCGGCCTTGATGCGCGCCGAGAACGCGTTGAGCAGCTCCACGAGGCCGAGGTCGCAGATCTCGCGCACGGCTT
>DATJFC010000318.1:0-4228 GCA_035495995.1 Holophagaceae bacterium | reverse complement strand
GCTCGCTGCCCACGAAGACGGCGATGAGGTTGAGGACCTGGTCCACTTCCGGATCCTCGTCCACGGCCCCGCGCAGGGCGGCGCGGAAGGCCAGGGGCGGCGCCTCGTTCAGGAGGAGGCTCGTCACTTCCGTGCCCACGAAGGCGGCGATGGCGATGAGGAGGGCGCCGATGGCCACGCTGCCGATGCCGTCCCACACCGCGTCGCCCGTCGCCATCACGAGCAGGACGGCCGCCAGGGCGAAGACGAGGCCCACGAGAGCTGCGATGTCCTCCGCCAGCACCACGACGAGTTCGGTGCTGGAGCTCTGCCGCATGAAGCGCAGCAGGGAGCGGTTCCCGCGCTCGTGCTTGGCGGCCTTCAGCGCGCCGCGCAGGGACCAGGCTTCCAGGAGGATGGCGAAGCCCAGGAGGGCCGCGGCCCAGATCAGGTGGCGGGGCGTGCCGGGATGGCGGATCTTGTGGACGCCTTCGGCGACGGAGTAGAGGCCGCCCACGGTGAAGAGCAGGAGGGCCACGAGGAAGCTGGCGACGAAAGGCGCCTGCCCCTTGCCCAGGTGGTGCTTGGCGTCCGCGGCCTTATCCCCCTGGCTCATGCCGATGAAGAGCAGCACCTGGTTCGCGCAGTCCGCGGTGGAGTGGATGGCCTCCGTCAGCAGGCTGGAGCTGCGCGTGAAAGCGAAGACGGCGAACTTGGAGACCGCGATGCCGCCGTTGGCGGCGAGGGCGAGGGCGACGGCTTTCTTGCTTGAGGCGGCCACATCAACTCCAAGGCTGGATGGAGAGCTCGCGGAGCAGGTCGCCCAGCAGGTAGAGCGAGCCCGTCACGAGCAGGATCTCATCAGGATGCTCCGCGTCGTGGGCGCGGATGCGGGCGGCCGCGCCCGCGATGTCCAGCACCGGCGCGCCTGCGCCTTTCGCGCCGAAGGCCTGCCTCAGCTGCTCGGGGGCGGCGTAGCGCGGATCCGGGCCGCGCACGAAGGTGAGGGTCCGGGGCTCCATCCGCGAAAGCTCCGCGGCCACGCCGGCGATGTCCTTGTCGCTCATGGCGCCGAACATCAGGTGCGGCCAAGCGTTGGAGCGGAGGGCGTGGCTCGCGAGCGCCTTCGCGCCGTCGGGGTTGTGCGCGCCGTCCATCCAGACGGATTCGAAACCGGGCATCTTCCAGACGCGCCCCGGCCACCGCGTCGCCTCGATGCCCCGCCAGAGCCGTTCGGGGAAGATGGGGAAGCCGATATCGCGCAGCCGCTGGATGGCCTCCAGCGCGGTGGCGAGGTTCACGAGCTGGTGCGCCCCCGGAAGGGGGATGGCGTGGCCGTCCACGACGCTCTGATCCCAGTAGGCGGCTTCCGCCCGCAGGGGCCCGGCCGGATGCAGTTCGGGGTTGCACTCGAGCAGAGGCCGGATCCACGCGGGATCGAGGCCTGGCCCGAGCACGAGGGGCTTGCCGTCCCGGGCGGTGCAAAGCTTCTCGCGGGCGATGGCTTCCCGCGTGTCGCCCAAGTGCTCCTGGTGGTCGAGGCCCACGCTCGTGAGCACGGTGAGGATGGGGTCCACGGCGTTGGTGGCGTCCCAGCGGCCGCCGAGCCCCACTTCGAGAATCGCGATCTCGACGCCGGTCATGCGGAAGGCGAGGAGCGCCGCGGTGATCATCAGCTCGAAGTAGGTGGCCTCGATGCCCGCGCGCGATTCCGCGTCGAAGGCCTCGCCCAGGAGCAGCTCCAGGGCGCCGACGCCGATGGGGCCGCCATCGATCCAGATGCGCTCGGTCTCGTCCACCAGGTGCGGGCTCGTCGTCCACCCCACCGTGCGGCCCGAGGCCTTCAGCGCGTGGGCGAGGAAGGCGCCGACGGAACCCTTGCCGTTGGTGCCCGCGATGAGCATGGAGGGGAAACCCGCCTGCGGGTCGCCGAGCCCTTCCAGCAGCGCGCGGATGTTGTCGAGGCCGCGCTTGATGCCCAGGTGCGAACGGCTCCGCAGGCGCTGGAGGTTCGGCTGGGCCTCCCAGGACTCCATGCCTACTCCCAAATCGGCGTCGGGCGCCGGGCGTCAGGCGTCAGGCGGACAGCGCCAAGCTCCCGGCCTGAACCTGCGGCCCGAAGCCCGAAGCCTGAAGCCTGAAGCCTGGTGTTCATGCCTTCGCCGGCATCATCCAGTCGAGGCAGGCGGCGAGGAAGGCCTTGAGCCGGTCGCGGGTGACGACCTTGTCCACCATGCCGTGGGCCTGCAGGAACTCGGAACGCTGGAAGCCCTCGGGCAGGCTCTGTTTGATCGTCTGCTCGATGACGCGGGGTCCGGCGAAGCCGATGAGTGCCTTGGGCTCGGCGATGTTGAGGTCGCCCAGCATGGCGTAGGACGCGCTGACGCCGCCGGTGGTGGGGTCCGTGAGGATGGAGAAGTAGGGCAGGCCCGCCTTGTCCAGCTTGGCCAACGCGGCGCTCACCTTGGCCATCTGCAGGAGGGAGAGCGTGCCCTCCTGCATGCGCGCGCCGCCGGAGCAGCTCACGATGAGGTAGGCGCACCGCTTCTCCAGCGCCCGCTCGGCGCCGAGTTTCAGCTTCTCCCCCACGACGGAGCCCATGGAGGCGGCGAGGAAGTCGAAGTTCATGACGCCCGCGACGATGGGATGGCCCTCCAGCGTGCCTTCGACGATGACGACGGCGTCCTGGTCCTGGCCCGAGGCCTCGAGCTTCGCCAGCTGGTCCTTGTAGGCCTTCATCGCGACGAAGTGGAGCGGGTCGTTGCTCTTCAGCTCCGTGAAGAGCTGCGTCGAGCCTTCGTCCAGCAGGCCGGCGATGCGCTCGTCCACGCCGATGCGGAAGTGGTAGCCGCACTTGGGGCAGACGTTGTGGGTGTTCGCGAGCTCCTTGCGGTAGATGATCTCGCGGCAGTTGTCGCACTTGATCCAGAGGCCTTCCGGCACGCGGACCGGGCGCTCGTCGAGGGCGGTCTTCTGCTGGCGTTTCTTGACGAACCAACTCATGGCGTCCTCTATCCTACGCGCGGCGCTTGGCGGGGCCGTGCTTCAGCGATTCGAACAGGCGGTCCAGCTCCGCCTCGGAGCCGTAGTGGAACAGGAGCGTGCCCGCCCGGCCCTTGGCCTTGATCTCCACGCGCGTCGCCCAGGCGCCCGTGAGCTCCTCGGCCGCGGCCTTGATGAAGAGCTCCTGGGGGTGGCGCTTCTTGGTCTTCTTCTTCCGCTCCTTCTGGAGCGAGGCGAGCCGGGCCTCCAGGGCGCGGACGCTGAGCTGCTCTTCGGCGACCTCCGCCGCCAGCTGCATCTGGAGCTTGGGGCTTTCGACGCCCAGCAGCACCTTGGCGTGGCCGGTGCTGAGGGGGCCCTTCGCCACCATGTCCTGGAGCTCTGAGGGCAGACGCAGCAGGCGCAGCGTGTTCGCCACCTGGGGGCGGGACTTGCCGACGCGGTCCGCGACCTGCTCCTGGGTCAGGCGCAGATGCTCGCCCAGCTGCCAGTAGGCTCTCGCCTCCTCGATGGGGTTCAGCTCCTGGCGCTGGATGTTCTCGACGAGGGCGAATTCCAGCAGGCGGTCATCGGGGACCTCCTTGATGATGACGGGCACCGTGGCCAGGTTCGCCTTCTTGGCCGCGCGCCAGCGGCGCTCGCCGGCGATGATCTCGAAGCGCTCGCCCACCTTGCGCACGACGATGGGCTGCATCATCCCGTGCTGCTTGAGGCTCTCGGACAGCTCGGCGATGGCCGCGTCGTCGAAGTAGGTGCGGGGCTGCTGGCGGTTGGGCGAGAGGGATCCGACGGGCAGCTCCCGCTGGGCCGCGTCCTCCGGCGCCATCTGGCTCATGAGGGCCGTGAGGCCGCGGCCGAGGGCGGGTCGCTTCGGAGTGCTCATGCGCCTTCCTTCGTCATCGCCGCGCTCATGGCGGTGCTCATCCCCATCCACTCGCGCGCGAGGTCGATGTAGGCCTGGGCCCCCTTGGACTTGAGGTCGTAGAAGGCGACGGGCTTGCCGTGGCTCGGCGCTTCGGCCAGGCGCACATTGCGGGGGATGCGGGTCTGGAACACCTTGTCGGGGAAGGCCGTGCGGACTTCCTGCGCCACGGCGGAACCGAGGTTCGTGCGCTCGTCCGCCATGGTGAGGACGATGCCGCCCAGCTGCAGCTTGGGATTCGGGCCCGCTTGGATGCGCCGGATCGTCTCCATCAGCTCGGCGAGGCCATCCAGCGCGAAGAACTCGCAGGGCATGGGGACGATG
>DATJFC010000317.1:0-2566 GCA_035495995.1 Holophagaceae bacterium | reverse complement strand
TTCAGCTTGGCCACGATCCTGGGGACCCACTCGCCCAGCTCCTTGCCGTCCGCATCCTCCAGGCTGTACTGGTACTGGGTGCGGCTGACCCGGTCTTCCACGGTCAGGTCTTGCACCGGCTGGAGGAAGAGCTGGATACCTTCGACCTTTGCCAGCTCCGGCTGGAGCCGGCGGATGACGTCGCTGGCGCTGAGCTTGCGGGCGTCCAGGGGTTTCAGGTTGATCTGGATGCGCCCGCTGTTGAGCGTCGTGTTGGTGCCGTCGATGCCGATGAAGGAGGAGAGGCTCTCCACCGCGGGGTCCTTGAGGATCTCCGCGGCCAGGGCCTGCTGGCGCTCGGACATGGAGCTGAAGGAGACGGATTGCGGCGCCTCGGAGACGCCGAGGATCACGCCCGTGTCCTGCACCGGGAAGAAGCCCTTCGGGATCAGCGCGTAGAGCCCCAGCGTCGCGGCGAGCGTGGCCACCGCGACGACGAGCGTGGCCTTCTGCCGCTCCAGCACCCAGGCCAGGGTGCGCCCGTAGAAGGCGATGACCCGCTGGAACCAGACCTCCGAGGCGCGGTAGAACCTCGACTGCTCCGACTCAGGCCTGTGCCGCAGCAGGCGCGCGCACATCATCGGCGTGAGCGTGAGCGAAACCGCCGCCGACACGAGGATCGTGACGCTCAGCGTGACGGCGAACTCGCGGAAGAGGCGGCCGACGATGTCGCCCATGAAGAGCAGCGGGATCAGCACGGCGATGAGCGAGACCGTCAGGGAGAGGATGGTGAAGCCGATCTGCCCCGCGCCCTTGAGCGCCGCCTCCAGCGGCGGCATCCCATCCTCCACGAAGCGCATGATGTTCTCGATCATCACGATGGCGTCGTCCACGACGAAGCCCGTGGAGATCGTGAGGGCCATCAGCGTCAGGTTGTTCAGGCTGTAGCCCAGGGCGTACATGGCGCCGAAGGTGCCCACGAGGGAGAGGGGCACCGCCACGCTGGGGATGATCGTGCCCGCCGCGGTGCGCAGGAAGAGGAAGATGACCATCACCACCAGGCCGATGGTGAGCATCAGCTCGAACTCGACATCGTGGACGGAGGCCCGGATGGTCGTCGTGCGGTCGGTGAGGATGCCCACCTGCACCGGGGCCGGCAGCGCGGCCTTGAGCTGGGGCAGGAGCTGCTTCACCCGGTCCACGACCTGGATGATGTTGGCGCCGGGCTGGCGCTGGATGTTGACGATCACCGCGGGGGTGGCGCCGGTCCAGGCCGCCTGCTTCTGATTCTCGGCCCCGTCGACCACCGCGCCGATGTCCGAGAGGCGGATGGGCGCGCCGCCCTTGTAGGCGACGATGAGGGACCTGTAGTCGGCGCTGGAGAGCAGCTGGTCGTTGGCGCCGATGGCGTAGGACTGGGCGCGGCCGTCGAAGGAGCCCTTGGCCTGGTTGACATTCGCCAGGCCCACCGCCGCGCGGACGTCCTCGAGCGTGAGGCCGAAGGAGGCCAGCAGGGCGGGGTTCGCCTGGATGCGCACCGCGGGCTTTTGGCCGCCGCTGATACTGACGAGGCCGACTCCGGGCAGCTGCGAGATCTTCTGCGCGAGCCGGGTGTCCGCCAGGTCCTCCACCTCGGAGAGCGGCATCGTCTTCGAAGTCAGCGCCAGCGTGAGGATCGGCGTGTCGGCCGGGTTGACCTTGCTGTAGATCGGCGGATTCGGCAGGTCCGCCGGCAGGTAGGTGCCCGCGGCGTTCACGGAGGCCTGCACCTGCTGCTCCGCCACGTCGATGTCCAGGTCCAGGTCGAACTGCAGCGTGATGAGCGAGCTGCCGTCCGAGCTGGTGGAGGACATCTCCTTCAGGCCTGGCAGCTGGCCGAACTGGCGCTCCAGCGGCGCGGTGACGGCGGAGGTCATCACGTCCGGGCTCGCGCCGGGGTAGAAGGTCGCCACCTGGATGGTCGGATAGTCCACCTGGGGCAGCGCGGACACAGGCAGCTGCTTGAAGGCGATGAAGCCCAGGATCAGCAGCCCCGCCATGAGCAGGGAGGTGGCGATGGGCCTCAGGATGAAGGGCCGCGAAAGGTTCATGGCCGCGGCTTCCGGCCCGCGCTTCCTTCCTGGGTCGGCGCGACCTTCATGCCGGCGCGCAGCTTGTCCACGCCGTCCACCACCACGGCTTCACCAGGCGAGACGCCCTTGCTGAGCGCGGAGATGTCGCCGTCCGTGAGGGCCACCTCCACCTCGCGGAGCTCCGCCGCGCCGTCGGCGCCCACGACGAACACGAAGGGCGTGCCCGTGCCGCGCTGGATGGCGGCGGTGGGGATCTTCACGACGCCCTTGAGCGTGTCGAGGGCGAGGCGGGCGTTCACGAACTGGTTCGGGAAGAGCGCGTTGTCCAGGTTGGGGAAGAGCGCCTTGAGCTTCACGGTCCCGGTGGCGGGGTCCACCTGGTTGTCGAGGGCGAGCAGCGTGCCCTCCGCCAGCTCCGTCTTCATGTCGCGGTCGAAGACCGACACCGCGAGCTTCTTCCCGGCTTGAAGCTTGGCCTGGACCCGCGGCACCTGGTCCGCGGGCAGCGTGAACAC
>DATJFC010000316.1:0-2285 GCA_035495995.1 Holophagaceae bacterium | reverse complement strand
GCGGGCTTCGGGCATCGGGCTTCAGGCTTCGGGTGGCCTGGTTCAGCCGTGAGGCTGGAGTGGGCGGCCCGACGCCCGACGCCCGACGCCCGACGCCTCGCTGGAAAGGGCCCGTGGCCGCGATCTTGCTCGCCGCGGGAGGCCTTGCCTGCGGCTACCGGCGGCTGGACCGGCAGCCGCACGCCCAGCCTTGGACGCACAAGGGCGACACGGTGCGGCTCGCGCCCTTCGTCAACAAGACCGCCAAGCTGGGGCTGGAGGACCATCTCAGCAAGGCGCTGGAGTATCGCATCGCCGCGGCTTCGCCTTGGCGCCTCGTGCCCGGCGGCGAGCCTGCCCGCTGGGTGCTGCAGGGCACCCTGGAAAGGGTCGAGTTCCGGCCCATCGGCCTCACGCTCGGCGCTACGGGCGACAAGCGCAGCGCGGGAAACGCCTCCCGCGTGGAGGTGGTGATGGTGGCCAGCGTGGACCTGCTGGACGGGCAGACGGGCCAGGTGGTCCTCTCGCGGCCCAACCTCACCTTTACGAACCAGTACCGCGTGGACCAGAACTTCGCCAGTTTCGACAGCCGCGAATCCGAAGTGCTCGGCGGCCTCGCCGACGACTTCGCCGAAAGCGTGCTCACGCAGCTGCTGGAAGGCTCCGATTGAGTTCCTCCGCAGCGCTCGCCGCCTGGGCGAAGCAGCCCTTCGCCCTCGTCCATGGCGAGGACGGCGATCTGCGCCGTGCCGCGGTGGCCGCATGGAAGACCGCTCATGTGGACCCTGAATGGGCGGATTGGAGCCTCACGATCTGCGGCGAGGGCTGTCCCTGGGCCGAGGTGCAGAACGCGATGCAGGAAGCGCCGCCCATGGGCGTGCCGGCCCGCGCGGTGATCGTCCCCGCGGCCGACAACCTCTTCGCGAAACCGAAGGAGCTGCCGGGCTCCATCAAGACCTGGATCGAGAAGCCGCCCGCCGACCTCCGCCTGCTCATCGTCGCCTGGGGCACGCTCTCCGCCGCGCCGGGCAAGGCCCTGGGCGCGAAGCCCTGGACCGACTGGGCCAAGGCGGGCCGCGTCCTCAAGACGGGCGCGCTGGAGGGCGACGAGCTCATGGCCTTCCTGGACGCGGAGTCGAAACGGCTCAGGCTCGAGCTGGGGCCGCGCCCGAAGGAGCTGCTGGTGCAGCGTCTCGGCGGCCACCCAGGCTTGCTCCGGCGCGCGCTGGAAGTGCTGGACCTGCTCTGCGAGGACCGGAAAGCCGGTGAGGCGCAGGTGGACCAGGTGACTTTCCGCCTGGCGGAGCAGAAGGCCTTCGCCTGGTCCTCCGCCTGGCAGAAGGGGGATGCGGCCGGCGCCCTCGGCGCGTTGCGCCTGGCGCTGGAGGATGGCGACGAGCCTCTGATGCTGCTGGGCCAGGCCAGGCGCGAAGTGGATCGCGTGCTGAAATACGCCGAGGCCGAGTCGAAGGGCTTGCGGGGCGCGGAGCTCACGGGCGCGCTGGGCCTCTCGCCTCGGCAGGCCTTCCTGCTGGACGGCTATCGCGGCGTCGCCTCGAAACTCAAGGGCGACGGCGTGAAGGCGTTGCTCGCCAAGGTCAACCAGTGCGAGCGGGACCTGAAGGGCGAAGCGCTCTCCCGCAGCGAGACGCCGCTGCTGGACCTGACCATCGGCCTCGCCCGGGCCTGGGGGCGGTGATCTCTTTTTAATCATTTGATTCCGAACTCGCATGCCGAGGCTTGCACCGCCTTTGTAATGGGATTGTCAATCCTCGTCATTTCTATGCTTGATCCAGAACTAAAGTTTGTGGCACCTAGGCTTGCGTGGACGCATCTTGGGTTTCTCAACCCCGGAGGATCCATGACGACTGCCTCGATCACCCGCGTTTGTTTCGGTTCCGCAGCGCTCCTCGGCCTGCTCGCGTGCGGAGGAAGCGGAAGCTCCTCCGGCGGCAGCGGCACCATGAACGTCCGCATGGTGGACGGTCCCATCAGCGGCTACCAGAACATCTTCGTGAACATCCAGCAGGTCCAGATCCACGGATCCGGCGGCTGGACGACGCTCTCTTCGCCCAACCAGACCTACGATCTGCTGAGCCTCACCAACGGCATCAGCGCCACCTTGGCCAGCGGCGCGACGCTGCCCGCGGGCCACTACGACCAGATGCGCCTCATCCTCGGCGCCGGCAACACCGTCGTGCTTTCCGATGGCAGCACCCAGCCGCTCAAAGTGCCTTCAGGCCTCCAGACCGGCATCAAGCTCATCGCGAGCTTCGATGTGGCGGCGGGCTCCACGGAGGATGTCT
>DATJFC010000315.1:0-6329 GCA_035495995.1 Holophagaceae bacterium | reverse complement strand
TGAAAGACGTTTGATCCGGCGATTCCAACGATTCCGACGATTGAAGGGCACCACCGCTCCCCCTCACTGAAATCGCCGGAATCGCTGGATTAGGTTTCCTTCTCCAACATCCCGAACCGCGCCACGATGCGCTTGTCGCCGGCATCCAGGAACCGCACGGTGTAGGTGAGGCCGTCGCCGCGGCCGGTGGCGGCGAGGACGGTGCCGGTGCCGAAGCGGGGGCTGCGGACCTTGGTGCCAGGGGCGAAGGCCCCCGTGGGCAATTCAGAAGGTGAAAGCGCATCTACAGGTTCCGGCTCTTCGGCCACGGTGCGCGCCTTGTCGAAGAAGGAACGGATGCGGCGCAGCTCGCCTGCGAGGTCGGAGCCCCCGCTTCCCCGGGGCGCGGAGGACGCGGACTGCCAGCCCTGGCCCGCGCGGTAGAGCTCCGTGCCCCAGCGGATGGGCGCCTCCAGCGTGGGCTCTGGGAGTTCCTTAAGGAAGCGGCTGGGCATGCCGATCACCTCGCTCGCGAAGATGCGGCGGCGGCGCGCGGCGCTCAGGTAGAGCTTCCGCTGCGCGCGGGTGATGGCCACATAGAAGAGGCGGCGCTCCTCCTCGATGCCCTCCGGCGTCTCGCGGGCGTTGCGGTTGGGGAAGACATCCTCCTCCAGCCCCACGACGAAGACGACGGGGAACTCGAGCCCCTTCGCGCAGTGGATGGTCATGAGGCTGAGCCGCGCGTCCTGCTCCACCTGGTCGGCATCGGCCGCGAGCGTGATGCGGTCCAGGAACTCCGCGAGGCGCAGGCCCTGGCCTTCCAGCTCCGCGGCCGCGGACACGAACTCCTCCAGGTTGCGCACGCGGCTCTCGGCTTCCAAGGTGCCCTCGTCCACGAGGCTCTGCAGATAGCCGCTCTCCACGAGCACCCAGCGCACGAGGCCGCCGAGGCTGAGCACCGGCTGCTCCTTCGCCGCGCGGTCGAAGAAGGCGAGGAAACGCGCCAGCTCCCGCTGGGCGCGGCCCTTCAGCTCGCCGGAGCGCAGCAGCACCGCCACGCCCTCCAGCGGCGTGCCGTTGTCCGGCATGGAGGCCTCGATGCGGCCCAGCGTCGTCGGCCCCACACCCCGGCTGGGCGCGTTCACGCAGCGGCGGAAGCTCGTGAGGTCGAAGGGGTTCTGCAGCAGGCGCAGGTAGGCGATGAGGTCCTTCACCTCCTGCCGCTCGTAGAACTTCACGCCGCCGATGAGCTTGTAGGGGATGTCCATGGCGCGCAGCGCGTCCTCCAGCTGGCGGCTCTGCCAGTTGGCCCGGTAGAGCACGGCCATGCGTCCTTCGCGGTCCCGCTCGCGCTCGGAGAGGATGGTGCGCGCCACCCACTCGGCCTCCAGGCGGCCCTCGTCCACCAGCTTGAAGATGAGCCGCTCGCCTTCGCCGCGATCCGTCCACAGCGTCTTGCCCAGGCGCTGCGTGTTGTTGGCGATGACCGTGCTCGCCGCGTCGAGGATGCTCTGCGTGGAGCGGTAGTTCTGCTCCAGCTTGATCTCGGCCGCCTCCGGGAAGTCGCGCTTGAAGTCGAGGATGTTGCGGATGTCCGCGCCGCGCCAGCCGTAGACCGAGTTGTGGGTGGCGATGCCGTTCGCGATGAAGGCGTGGACGCCCGCGATGTCGAGATCGAAGACCTCACCCTTCATCGCCACGCGCTCCACCTTCGCCACGGTGTCGTAGCCTTCCGGCGTGAAGAGGGCCATGCCCTCCTTCACATTGCAGGCGGGCAGGAAAGGCAGGCTCGCGCGCTCGCCACTGCGCCCCGCGCCGAAGCGGGCCTGAAGCATCACTTCAGCGTCGAGGTGCTTCTGGATGCGCTTGGCGTCCTTCAGCACGCGGCCGAAATCCTTGGCGCAGGTCTCGAAGCGCCAGCTCCTTGATCCCGCCTTGGCCGGACGGACGCTGAAGCCCAGGCCTTCCAATGTGCGGCGGTCCTTCGCGTCCTGACCCACCATGGAGATGCGGTGCATGGGGTTGCGTCCGCGGCGGTCTCCACAGAGCGTGAGCGTGATCTGGCGGCGGAGGCCCGTGGCGGCCTGGGCGCGGTGGTGCGGGAATTCGATGGCCATGCCGCGATCCAGCAACAACCGCTCGGCGGAAGACTCCGTGTCCAGCGCGCCGAAGAGCTTCCCGATGAGCTTGCCATCGTGGACGAGGCCATTCGTGGAACCGCCCCGTCGCGGCGTGAAGGGCATCATGGGCAGGCCGTAGCGGAGCGAGACGATGGCCTCCTCGAGACGGGCCTCGTTCTCGGAAGCGTGGACGGACAGCACCCAGAGCGCATCGGCGTGTTCCTGCCGCGCGCGCTGGAGAAAGCCCACCACCGGCTTCACTTGGCCGCGCGTGTGCGTCTGGCTCGTGCCCACGCGGAAGCCGACGCCCCTCTTATGCATGAGGTAGACGAAATGCAATCGCGGCGACACATCGAGCCGGTATCCCGCGAAGTGCATGTGCTCGGGCGTGGAGGCGAGCGCGCGCCCGGCTTTGGTCGTGATGCGGATGCCGGCTTCGGGCGCCGGTCTCGACGCCGCGCGCAGCACGGATGCGGTCCGGTGGTCGCCGCTGCCATGAGGCGCCAGGACTTCATCGCCGGCCTTGAGGTTCTCGATCTTCCGTTCGCGCCCATCGGCCATGAGCACCTTCGTGCCCTTGACGAGGCACTGGTCCTCGTCACCGACGACGCAGAGGTTGTGGTGGGCGGCGGCGAGGTGCTGGACGAGGAGGTACTGGGCGCGGTTGGTGTCCTGGTATTCGTCGACAAGGAGGTACTTGAAGCGCGCGCCGTACTGCGCGCGCAGGCCCTCGTCGCGGAAGATGCGCTCGGTCCACAGGAGCAGGTCGTCGAAGTCGCAGGCGCGGTGCTTCTTCAGGCCCTCCTGGTAGAGCGCGTAGGCGTCCAGCGCCTTGCGGGTCCAGGCGTCCACGGCTTCTTCCGTGGCCTCCTGCGGCAGGAGGCAGCGGTTCTTCCAGTCGGAGATGACCTCCAGCATCTTGCGCGGGTGGAACTGCTTCTCCGGCAGCCGCAGCTCCGCCAGCACCTGCTTCATGAGGCTCTTCTGGTCGGAGGGGTCGAAGATGACGAAGTCGCGGCCCACGGGGCAGCGCTCGCCTTCGCGCCGCAGGATGCGGGTGCAGAAGCTGTGGAAGGTGCTCACCCAGAGCTGGCTCGCGGGCACGCTCACGAGCTTCTGCACGCGCTCGCGCATCTCCTCCGCCGCCTTGTTGGTGAAGGTGACGGCGAGGATGGAGGCGGGGTCCACGCCCTCCTCTTCGATGAGCCAGGCGATGCGCCGCGTGATCACCGTGGTCTTGCCCGAGCCCGCGCCTGCGAGGATGAGCAGCGGCCCCTTCGTGTGCGTGACGGCTTCCCGCTGGGGCGGGTTCAGGCCGTGCAGAAGGGGGTGATCGGCGCTCGCCTCGGGCATTGGATCAGTTTAAGGGAGAGCGTTCGAAAAAAGTTCACCACGAAGACACGAAGGACGCGAAGGTCCACGAAGAAATGCCTGAACCACGGAGGCTCGTAGGCGCGAAGAAGCGCCGACAGATGCCAGGATCCGCCGCGATGCGGCGGCTTTCGCGCTCGCGCGGAAGCGGGGTGCGCGAGGCGAGGGCCCTTAGTTTCCGCCCTTGACCGGCGTGCCCTTCTGAAGCTTGCGCACGACATCCGTGACGATCGCCATCGCGTCGGCCTCGGAGATGCGGGTCTTGAAGGCGGGCATGTGGCCCTTGCCGTAGTAGATCGTGTGCGCGATGTCCGAATCCTTGTTCGCCTTCTGCCAAGCCGCGTCCGTGAGGTCCGTCGCGCGGCCCTTGCTGCCGTCCGGGCGCGTGGCGCTGCCGTCCTGGCCGTGGCAGTGGGCGCAGGTCGCCAGGAAGTAGGTCTGGGCGTTGAAGGCCGGCGCGGCGGGCGCGGGAGTCTGCGCGGCAGGCGCGGGGGTCTGCGCGGCGGGCGCGGCAGGCGTCTGCGCGAGCAGGGGGGCGGCGAGGAGGAGGGCGAGCAGGCGCATGGGGGCTCCTTAGTGTTTCTTCGCGGCCATGGGCCGGATGACTTCCGTGACGAGTTTGAGCGCGTCCGCCTCGGACATCTGGGCGCCGAAGGCGGGCATGGCGCCCTTGCCCTTGAGGATGGCCTTCACCATCTCGCTATCCCGCGTGCGCGCCTGCCAGCGCGCGTTCGCGAGGTCCTTGCCCCCGAGCCGCTGTCCGTTGGGGCCGCGGCCCGAGCCGTCCTCCCCGTGGCACACGGCGCAGCTGCGGGAGAAGAGGGCTTTCAGGTCCTGGGCGCCATCGAGCGTCGCGGCGCCCAGGCCCGCCGTGGCGAGACAGAGGAGGGAGACGGAAAAAACACGGCGCATGGATCAGGACTCCAAGGAACGGATGCCCTGAGCCTAGCGCAGGTTCCAGCCAACCCGTAGTCTGGGATCGCCCCTGGTGGCGGAATGGCAGACGCAGCGGACTTAAAATCCGCAGCCCGCGAGGGCGTCCCGGTTCGACCCCGGGCCGGGGGACCAGAAGCGGAGGGCCCGGCGTTCGCCGGGCCCTCCGCCTGGGTCCGCCTAGGCTTCAGAAGATCCAGAAGAGCGAGGCCGCGACCTGGTTGGCGGGGCCGGGGGTGCCTTCGACTTCGACCCGGCTGTATTCCAGGGCCCAGCGGGAACCGCTGTGATCGCTGAGATGGAGGAAGCCGTTCACGCCGACGAGCTGCTGGCGGATCAGGTTCCCGCCCACGCTGCGGTCGGGCTTGTAGGTGTCCACACGGCCGTAGGCGCCGAAGGTGTCCGTGAGGTTGTAAGTCCCGATCAGGTAGGTGCCGCCGTTCTTGATCTTCGCGCCGGCCGCGTCCACCTGGTCGCGGCCACCGTAGCCGACGGCGGTGACGCGCCAGCGCTTCCCCGTCACCGTGGCGAAGAGCGCGTTGGTGTCGTACTTGTCGAGGAAGAGGAAGGGCGTCGTCGTGTCCCCATCCGTCTGGTAGACGTTGTAGGTCCCGTCGAAATGGTAGGCGCCGACGGCGAGCCACTTCTTGAACTGGTACATCGCCGAGAGGTAGGAATCGTTGTGGTAGCCCTTGTCGGCCGGGAGGTTCGACGCGGCGCCGTTGAGGAGGCCGCCCGCGAAGATCCAGGAGTTGAGGTCCACCTTCACATCGAAGCCCTGGTTGGCGCTGAAGGCCGTGGTCGCGTTGCCCTTGAGCCCCGCGCCGCCCAGGGTGTCGCCGAAGAACTGGTCGCTGCCCGGTTGCACCACGCCCCAGATCTGGAGCACCTCCGGATAGATCTGGCCGGCCCGGACCGCGACGAAGCCGCCCGGGATCGCCTCGTTGTACTGGAGGTAGGCGTTGTCCACGGCGAGGTCCGAGGACTGGCCGTTGCCCGAGAAGGTGACATCCACCTCGCCCTTGAAGCTGAGGTGCTCGGAGACGGGGCCGCCCACGAACAGCTCCGCCGCCGGCTGGCTCACGGACACCGCGCTGCCCGGAGCCTTCGTGGCGCCGAGGTCCCACTCCATGCTCAGGTAGTTGTCCCATTTGGCGTCGGCCTTGTCGAAGCCCGTGGGCTCGAGACGATGGCCATTGCGCAGGAATTCACGCCCCTGGAAGGTGAGCTGGAGGGTGGGCGTCATGTGGCAGGCGTTGCAGGAGGCCCCGGTCATGCGCGCCCATGCGGGGATGGCGAGCAGCTGCAAGGGCATGAGGAAAGGCAGAAGAAGGGCTAGGAAGCGCGCGCGCATGCGTGGGGTCCTCTCGGGTGTCGGTATCGGGGCCGGGTGGCCGGCGTCACTTCGGTTTCGGGTAGTCCTTCAGCCACATCACGTCGATGTCCGCGGCATGGCGGCGCTCCTTCTCCGCCCGGAGCCAATTGCCCCGGTCATTCCAGGGGCCGCCGGAAGGCATATCGCTCGCGTGGCAGGAAGCGCAGGACCGGATCTCCGAGAAGCCGTCCATCTGGGCCTTGCGAAGCCACTGGGGTTTGGCTTGGGCGGCGGTCGTGGCCGCGAAGAGCGTCACGGCCCATGCGGCGCGGGACAGGGCGGATCTGGACATGCGTCCTCCGTGAAGGGTGGCGTTCAGGTCAGGTTCGGGGAGCGCCGGTGGCGGCGTCCGCGCTGGCGGCCGCGTCCGGCGTGGAGGCGATGGGGTGGGTCATCTTGCCGCCGAAGTAGCCGGTGGCGAGGGTGACGGCCATCCACAGGCAACCCAGCGAAACGGCCAGGCGGCCCGGGCGCTCGCGGCGGCGAGACAGCAGCCACACCGTGGCGAGCCCGGCGGCGAGGCCCGCGAGGGAGAAGAGCTGATGCCGGCG
>DATJFC010000314.1:0-2212 GCA_035495995.1 Holophagaceae bacterium | reverse complement strand
GAAAAACCCCCGAGCCTTATGGGTCTCGGGGGTGATGGTCGGTCGCGTGTCGTCTGCTTAGGTCAACGCCGCTCCAGCCCCCGGGAATCGGAAGCTATAAAAGTAGAAGTAGGAGCGGCTCACAGCCATGGATCCAGGGTGCAGGAAGACCGGGCTCCGCCGCAAGCTCATTCCTGTTCCACGCCCAGCTCCACCCAGGCCTGGCCCGGGTAGGGCGGGGGCTCCACCCCGGCCAGCCGCAGCGCCATCGTCATCTGGGCCCGGTGGTGCTGTTCCTCCAGGAGCAGCACCAGCAGGTAGTTGAAGGGGGAGGAGCGGTTGCCGAACGGGGTCGTGAAGGGGAGGTGGAATCCCGCCTCGCTGACCCGCTCCAGCAGCGCCCGGCAGCGCTCCGCGTGGGCCCGGAACCCCTCCCGGAGCTCCGCGGTCCCGCCGCGCCAAGGCGTGGTCTCGAAGACCGCGCCCGCTCCGGTGGTCGGCTCCTGGGCGAGCTGGCGGCAGATGCTTTCGCGGACCAGGGCCACATGCAGCAGCTCGCCGCGCAGCGTCTTCCCGTTCCCCTGGGGGGCGTCCCACAGCCTGTCCGGCGTGGCGGCGATGACTGAGGCCGTGTGGGCCGTGGCGATCTCGAACGCGGCCTGGAAGCGGCTCAGCTCCCCAGGCATGCGAGGGTTTCCTTCAGGCAGGTCGCCCAGGTCTCGTCCGGCGTCTCGTGGAAGAAGAACTCCACGGCGTGGCCCGCGGGCTGGGCCTCGGGGTGGGCGGACCAGGCCTCGAAGAGCTTGTCCAGCGGCGCGCTGTCCACCTTGTGGCGGCGCAGCTTGTGGGCGCGCCGCAGGCGGTCCGGATCCGGGCCGCGCAGGGAGACGCCCTCCTTGCGGCTCGCCACGAAGGTGAAGGTCTGGCACCAGGCGTTGTCGATGAACTGCGCGAAGTGGAGGAAGGCGCCGTGATTCGACCGCGTGAGGTTCACGACCCGGTGCTTGCCCTTCCAGGCCGCCATCCAGGTCTCGAGGATGCGCGAGGCCCGCTCCCGTTCCTGGCGGGGGAGGATGGGGAAAGCCACGCCCCAGAATTCCTCCAGGGCCTCCTGCGGGTCGGTGCGTTCTTCGATGGGATCGAGCGGCATGGGCGTGGGGCTCCCTAGGCCTGGTGGTAGAGCTCGGAGCCGGTGTCGGCGAATTCCTTCGCCTTCTCCTCCATGCCGGCCTGGAGCGCGTCCTGCTCGGAGTAGCCGTGCTCCTCGGCGTACTTGCGGACATCCTCCGTGATCTTCATGGAGCAGAAGTGCGGGCCGCACATGGAACAGAAATGGGCCTGCTTGGCGCCCTCGGCCGGCAGCGTCTCGTCGTGGAATTCGCGGGCCGTGTCGGGATCCAGGGCGAGGTTGAACTGGTCCTCCCAGCGGAATTCGAAGCGGGCCTTGGAGAGGGCGTTGTCGCGCAGGTTCGCGCCAGGGTGGCCCTTGGCGAGATCCGCGGCGTGGGCGGCGAGCTTGTAGGTGATGACGCCATCCTTCACGTCCTTGCGGTTGGGCAGCCCCAGGTGCTCCTTGGGCGTCACATAGCAGAGCATCGCCGTGCCGAACCAGCCGATCATGGCCGCGCCGATGGCGCTCGTGATGTGGTCGTAGCCCGGCGCGATGTCCGTCGTGAGCGGGCCAAGCGTGTAGAAGGGCGCCTCATGGCAGACGGCCAGCTGCCGCGTCATGTTCTCCTGGATGAGGTGCATGGGCACGTGGCCCGGGCCCTCGATCATGGTCTGCACATCGTGCTTCCAGGCGATCTTCGTGAGCTCGCCCAGCGTGTCCAGCTCGCCGAACTGGGCCTCGTCGTTGGCGTCCGCGGTCGACCCCGGCCGCAGGCCGTCGCCCAGCGAGAAGGCCACGTCGTAGGCCTTCATGATCTCGCAGATCTCCTCGAAGTGCGTGTAGAGGAAGTTCTCCTTGTGATGCGCGAGGCACCACTTCGCCATGATCGAGCCGCCGCGCGAGACGATGCCCGTCATGCGCGATGCGGTCATCGGGATAAACGGCAGCCGCACGCCGGCGTGAATGGTGAAGTAATCCACCCCCTGCTCGGCCTGCTCGATCAACGTCTCCAGGAACAGGTCGATCGTCAGATCCTCGGCCTTGCCCTTCACCTTCTCGAGCGCCTGGTAAATCGGGACCGTGCCGATTGGTACGGGGGAGTTGCGGATGATCCACTCGCGC
>DATJFC010000313.1:0-2339 GCA_035495995.1 Holophagaceae bacterium | reverse complement strand
ACTGTTCGCGCAGCTGCTCCATCAACTCGTTCCTTCGGTCGCCCAGTCGCTTTGCCGGCCGTGCCGTCGCCCGCTCCAGGATGTAGGCGGTGAGCAGCGGCAGGGCGAGGGTGGTGTCCGCGTAGCAGACCACCGTGTCGGGCAGCTGGTCCGGGTCGATCTTGCCCCAGCTCACCGCCTCGCCCGGCGTGGCGCCGCTGAGCCCGCCCGTGTCCGGCCGCGCGTCGGTGACCTGGAGGAAGTAGTCGTGCCCCCGCTCGTCGATGCCCAGCACTTCCTGGATCTGGGGCTCGGTCTGGAGGATGAAGTTCTTGGGCGAGCCGCCGCCCAGGATCCACACGGCGCTCTTGCCGCCCTTGAGCTTGGCGTCGAGGACGATGCTCGCCGTCTCGTTCACATCGGCGTTCACATCGAAGACGAGCCGGTTGCCTTCCAGCGCCACGGCCGCCACATTCATCCCGATGCTGCTGTCGCCGGGGCTGCTCGTATAGATGGGCACGCCGCACTGGTAGGCCGCGGAGAGCACCGACACGGTGCCGATGCCCAGCGCCTGCTCGCGCTCATGCAGGGCCTTGCCCACATGCCAGTGGAATTCGGCGGTGCTCATGGCCTTCTGGAAGGCGGGCGCCTTGATGAGCTCGCGGTAGAAGGCGTCCGTGTCCAGCAGCACCGTGTAGTCGAAGAGGATGTCGTAGATGCGCACCACGCCCGCGTCCCGCAGCACGGTGTCGCTGAGGGCGGCCGAGCCCCGGTGCAGGCGCAGATCCAGCGCGAAGTGGGTGTCGTGGTAGAGGTTCGCGCCGGTGCTGATCATCCAGTCGATGACGCCGGCCTCGATGAGCGGGATGACGCAGGAGCGGCCCAGGCCCGCGGGCGTGAGCGCGCCCGTGAGCGTCACGCCCAGGGTCACATCGGGTTTCAGGATCTTCTGCGCCAGCAGCCGCGCGGCCTCGCCCAACCGCCCGCCGTTGTAAGCGAGGAAGGTCTCGTCGATGAGATCCGCCGCGGAGATCCCCGCCCGCACTCCCGCGGGCGCGATGCGCTGGCCGGAAAGGAAGGCCTCCGCCTCTTCGCTATGCTCGTGTCCGGACATGGGGCCCCCAAGGCATGACCTTCCATTCTGCCAGAGGGGGGCGAAGAGCGCCCGGCGCCGCCGCTAGACTTGCTTTCCGAGGAACCCCATGCCCATCAAGCTGGAGAAGGACACCCACGCCTACCTGATCGGCTCCATCAAACGGTTCTTCGACGAGCAGCTGGATGAGCAGATCGGCGACCTGAAGGCCGAGCGCGTCCTGGAGTTCTGCCTCAAAGAGATCGCCCCCAGCGTCTACAACCAGGCCATCGCCGACGCGCAGGCCTACATCCAGGAGAAAGCCGCTGACCTCGGCGATGTGCGCTACCAGGACGAGTTCGATTTCTGGAAGAAGAAATGAGACGGTCGGCCACCGCTCAGTTCCAATCAAATCACTCTGCTGCGAGGCCACGACATGAATCAAGTGTGGACACTTCATCATGTACACGAATTCGACGACGGCCATGAAGATGTCAAATTGATTGGCATTTTCTCTTCCGAGAACCTGGCACTCGCCGCGAAGCAAAAAATCCAAGACCAGCCGGGGTTTCTAGATCTTCCGGATGGGTTTGAAATCCATGCCCACAAACTCGACCAACTCGGTTGGCTGGAGGGCTACATCTCGATTTTACCGGGCCAGGAGTAATCAGCTCGCCTCCTCTCCTGGGTGTGGCTCTCTTGCAGTGGTGTCTAGCTGCCCATCAAATCCAATCTAATAGCGCCCCGAGAGAGGCTCCACCTTCAGGAGCCTCAGCCGACTGGGAGCACCGTCCGGTGGACCGTGCGATAAGCGGGAAGGCGTAGCCCGCGCCGAGGACACCCCATAAACGAGGAAACGCCCGGAGGTGCGGGCGTTTCGTGAGGGAACTTTGGAGGGAGTGTGTTGGTGGGGTCCGTTAGCGGGGCCCTCCGCTTGGGAGGGAGTTCCACGTGGTGGGATCAAAGTGGCGGGAAGCCCCGAAGGGCACCTCGCTGATCAGTATAGGCGCTCGCCGCGCTCCGTCACTTGGGGACTTCGAAGATCGCCGCGTCGGGTCCGCCGGGCTTCCAGCGGCTGAGCTTCATGGCCGACTGGGCGGGGTGCTCCGCGTCGCCGAGCTTCAGGCCCGCGATGACGGCGCGGCCTTCCGCCTGCGTGGGCGCGTCGAAGGCGAGGGTGCGCGCGAGCTTGCCGCTGGCGAAGTAGAAGTCCACGGCGGCGGGCACCTCGCCGCGCTTCTGCACCCACAGCTCCGCGCGAGGGTAGGTGACGGAGGGGCGCTTCGCC
>DATJFC010000312.1:0-4661 GCA_035495995.1 Holophagaceae bacterium | reverse complement strand
CCAGGTTCTCCCAAAGCTTCTGCGCCAAGTCGGGCATGACGGAGGCGAGGCAGGCTGAAGCCAGACGGAGCGATCGGTAAAGATTCAGAAGGACAGCATCAAGCCTGGCCCTGTTGACTTCATCCTTGGCCAGCTTCCAAGGTTCGGCCTTGACGATGTAGCCATCGAGAGCCTGCATGAAGTTCCAGAGCTCGTGCAGAGCAAGGTCGAATCGCTGAACGCGGGCATGGCCGAGAAAAACGTCAGAAAGCTTTCCGCCCCAATCGCCGATGTTCCGGTCTTCTCCATCCAGGAACACATCTTCGGCGACCTTCCCGCCTCGGTACCGCTGGATCATCGAGATACTGCGGCTCGCGAGATTCCCGAGGCCATTCGCCAGGTCCGCGTTGAGCCGGTCGATGAAGCCTTCGAAGGAGAAGTCGCGGTCCTGGCCCACCTGCATGTCGCGCAGGAAGTAGAAGCGGAGGGCGTCGTTGCCGTACTTCAGCAGGGTGTCAGGGCGGACGATGTTGCCCTTGGACTTGGACATCTTGTCGTTGCCCATGAGCCACCAGCCGTGGGCGAGAATTGTCTTCGGCAGGGGCAGACCCATGGCCATGAGGAAGGCCGGCCAGTAGACGGCGTGGAAGCGGAGGATGTCCTTGCCGACGATCTGCAGGTCCGCGGGCCAGGCGCCCTCGGCACCGGTGAGGTAGTTCAGCAGCGCATCGAACCACACATAGACCACATGCTTTTCGTCGCCGGGCACGGGGATGCCCCAGGTGATGCTCGTGCGGCTGATGCTCAGATCCTGCAGCCCGCCTTCCACGAAGCGCTTCACCTCGTTGAAGCGGAAGTCCGGCTGCACGAAATCCGGGTGGGCCGCGTAGTAGTCCAGCAGGGGCTTCTCGTACTTCGACAGGCGGAAGAAGTAGGTCTCTTCTTCGAGTTCCACGAGCTGGTGCGCGAGCCCCTGGGCCTGGAGCTCCTTGGCTTGGGTCTCGGTGACGAAGGCCTCGTCGCTCACCGAGTAGAGGCCCTTGTAGGTGGCCTTGTAGATGTCGCCGGCATCCAACAGCTTCTTGAACCAGCCCTGCACGGTCTCCCGGTGGTCCGCATCGGTGGTGCGGATGAAGCGGTCGTGGGTCATGCCCATGCGCGCCCAGAGCTCGGTGTAGTTGGCGACGACTTCGTCCGCCAGGGCCTTCGGCGCGATGCCCCGGGCGGCAGCGGCCTTCTCCACCTTCTGGCCGTGCTCGTCCGTGCCCGTGAGGAAGCGCACCGGCTCGCCCATCTGGCGGTGGAAGCGCGCGAAGGCGTCCGCCAGCACCGTCGTGTAGACATGCCCGATGTGGGGCCGGTCGTTCACATAGTAGATCGGCGTCGTCAGGTAGAAGGGCTTGGACAAGCGAGGCTCCGAGCCTTCCAGTCTACAGTCTGCGGGCGGCCTTCCAGCAGCCCTGGATGTGGTCATCCACCAGGCCCATGGACTGCATGTAGGCGTACATGATGGTCGGGCCGACGAAGCGGAAGCCGCGCTTCTTGAGATCCTTGCTGAGGGCCTGGGCCTCAGGGGTCTCGGCGGGCACCTCGGCGCGGCTGCGGGGCCGGTTGACCTTCGGCGCGCCGCCGACGAAGCCCCACACATAGGCGTCGAAGCTGCCGAACTCCTTCTGCACCGCGAGGAAGGCCTTCGCGTTGTCGCGGGCGGAACTGATCTTCAGGCGGTTGCGGACGATGCCTTCGTCCTGCAGGAGCTTCGCCAGATCCGCGTCCGTGAAACGGGCCACGCGGGCCGGGTCAAACCCCGCGAAGGCGCGCTGGTAGCCCTCCCGCTTGCGGAGGATCGTGATCCAGCTGAGGCCCGCCTGGGCACCTTCCAGGATCAGGAACTCGAAGAGCCGCCGGTCATCGTGCTCCGGCACGCCCCATTCCTCATCGTGGTAGGCCCGATAGAGCGGATCGTCCCCGCACCAGTGGCAGCGGGGACGATCCAGGATCGCGGGCATCTCAGGCTTCGACGATGGTGGCCTTGACGATGCGGTCGTTGGCGCGGATGGCCTTCACCACCGCGATGTCCTCATCGGACACGGTCTGGCCGAAGACCGTGTGGACGCCGTCGAGGTGGCTCGGGGCGCTGCCGTTGCAGATGAAGAACTGGCTGCCGCCCGTGTTGGGGCCGGCGTGGGCCATGGAGAGCGCGCCCAGCTTGTGCTTGTGGGGGTTGCCCTTGGTCTCGCAGGGGATCTTGTAGCCGGGGCCGCCGGTGCCGGGCATGCCCTTGGCGCCCTCGCGGGTGTTGGGGCAGCCGCCCTGGATGACGAAGTCCGGGATGACGCGGTGGAAGGCCAGGCCGTCGTAGAAGCCTTCGCCGATGAGCTTGGTGAAATTGGCCACGGTGCCGGGCGCTTCCTTCGGGAAGAGCTCGAGGTTGATGGCGCCCTTGCTGGTCTCAAGGCGTACGCGGGTCATGGTTTCGCTCCTCGGTCAAAGCCATCAGAATAAGATGTCGTCTTCCGGAGCGCCAACATGAACCGCCGCATTTCATGCCTGCTCGTCGCGGTGGCTTGCCCCCTCCTCGCGCAAAGCTCCGGACTTCAGGGAGGCGGAGAAGTGGTGCTTGCCGGCAAGCGCTACCGTTTCGAGCCGGACTCCCTCATGGCCTCGACCACCGCCGTGGACGGAGAAAGGGCCCTTCAACTCAAGGGGCGCCTCATTTGCGACGACCCGGCCGACGCGCTCGCGTTTGAACTCGTCACATTCGGCACCCATAAGATCTACAGCCTGGGGCTGGTGCGCCATGAGGGAACTCTCGAGAAGGCGCGTTGGAACGCCACTTTGAAGACACGCGTGCAGGTAGAGGCGCCAGAACACCCTCAGGCGGGAGACAGGGCCACCTTCAAGGTCGAGGGCCCCTTGGTGGGCACCATGGAGGGCCCTCGGCACCCCACGGCCTGGTCGGGGACATTCTGGGCAGGCTTCTCCGTGGAGCATGCGCCCTGATCCGCCCTACCCTATTGCTTCCGGAGCCCCGATGCCTCTTCCGATCCTGTTCCCAGCCATCTTGGCCCTGACGCCCGCTCCCGCGGCCCAGAAGGCGAAGCCCTCCGCCAAGAAGGACTACGGCTCCGTCACGCTGGGCTCCGAGGTCTACCGCTTCAAGCCCGAGACCCTGTCCGCCTCTTCCGGCAAGCCCATGGCGCTGTATCTCAAAGGCGAGCTGGTGCCGGTCAAGGGCGGCAAGACGCTGGCCTTCTCCTTCCAGCTCTTCCGGCCCGGCCCCCTGGCCGGGATGATGCTCGGTCCCCGCACCGGCAGCGGCGCCCATTGGGTCGCCAACCTCAAGAGCAAGGTGGACGCGGATTTCCCCAACCCGCCCAAGCTGGGCGATGTGGCCACCTTCACGCTCAGCGGACCGATGGTGCGGTCCGAAGGCTCCAAGAGCACCGAGCTGACCTGGCAAGGCCAGATCCGCGCCGCCTTCACATCCGTCCCCTGAACGAACCTCCTCTCCGTCCGCCGAAACTTTCTTCAGCTACCCTCGGAACTGGAGGTTCCATGATCCGCGCCCGCCTGGCCCTGCCCGTCCTTCTGTTGCTTGCCCCGGCCATGGCCTGCAAGAAGATCCCCCTCGCTCCATCCAAGCCGCTGCCCGCGGGGACCCTAGCCCTGCGTTTCAGCCGGGATCTGAAAGGCCCGCTGGAGCTGACCCTGGACGATGCCCGGATTCCCGTCACCCAGGTGAAGAAGCACGGCAACACCCTGGTGGTGACGGGCCTCTCCGTGGGCTTGCACCACTACTTCCTGACCAGCCCCCAGGACGCTTTCGGGCCTGCGGCCGGCGAGGCCTCGCTTTCGGAGGACCGCGGCGTCTACGAAGTGGTGCTCGCGCAGCGGCTCAGCGCGCAGCTTTACGGCAAGCTCGCGGACGCGCCTCCCGCGCAGGGGCTGCCCGGCGTGACGGCCCGCCTCGAGAAGTGGTGAGCCCATGCCCGTGACCGCGGTCGCGCGGCACAGGCCGCGGCCGCTGGGCCAGAAGGGAACCCTCATGGCCCGCTGCCTCGCGGTGGGCCTGCCCGTGGCCTCCTCTTGCTCCGGACGCGGCTCCTGCGCGAAGTGCGTCGTGCGCGTCCTCGCGGGCTGGGACGCTCTGGAGCCAATGGACGCCCATGAGATGCGCGTCCTCGCCCGCAACGGCGCGAGGGCTGACGAGCGGCTTTCCTGCCAGGCCCATGTGGCGGACGCGGGCGCGGACATCGCCATCGCCACGGGGTACTGGTGAGGCGCGCGCGCTGGATCGGAGGCGCTCTCGGCCTGGGCTTCCTGGGCATCGCGGGGTTCGCCGCGTGGAAGACCCGCGCCGTGGCGCACGAGCTCGTGGACCCGCCCTTCTACCATCCCGTGCCTCTCTCGCGCGTGGACGCGACTTACGCGGACCTGGCCAAAGGGGATGGTCCGGATCCGGGGGGCGTCTGGTCCCATGAATCCGCTGACGACCTCCAGCTCTGGCATCTCCGCCGCGCGAAACCCGCGCCCGGCGTGGTCCTGCTGCTGCACGGCTTCGGCGACGACCGGTGGGGGACGAGCCCGGCCCTGCGCTGGTTCCCTGATCTGGATGCCGCGATCTTCACCTACCACGACCGGGACGACGCCATGCGGGAAGGCCGGCCAGCGCCGCCCAT
>DATJFC010000311.1:0-6139 GCA_035495995.1 Holophagaceae bacterium | reverse complement strand
GCGGGAGGCGCCGCCATGGGCGGCGGAGGAGCCGGCAAGGCGATCGCGGGCGGGGGCGGGGGCACGGGTTGCATGGCCGCGGCCTGGGCGTTGAAGTCCGGCAGGCCCATCGTGCGCCGGTGGATGCGCGTGGAACCCGGGAAGAGCTGTTCCGCCTTGTCCAGGAGGTAGGTGGCCTCCTTGAGCTTGCCCAGCCCGTGCACGGTCTGCGCGCTCTGGAGGTACTGCTGCTGGACGCGGGTGAGGAGCCCCGACTGGCGGTGGATGGTGCAGATGGATTCGATGAGGACGAAATTGGCGGGGTCCAGCGCGAGGGCCTGCTTGTAGGCTTCCACGGCGCGGTCCTGGCTGCCCGAGCGCGCGAAGGCCTCGCCCTGCTTGGTGAACTGCTCGACCTTGATCCGCTTGAGAGGATCGATCTCCGTCTCGGTGGTGCGGGAGTGCTCGCCGGAATGGGCCTGACCCATGGCCGGGGCCGCGAAGAAGCCGGAGGTGGCGAAGGCTGGCGGCTTGGAGAGGGGCTGGTCGTCGGGCGTGGCGCCCAGGGCCGCCAGCCGCTCGCGGACCTGCGCCTGCGCGCGGGAGTCGCCCGCCTGGCCGGCGATCTGGAAGGCGTTCTGGAGGGCGTAGACCTGCTCGTTGGCGCTGCCGCCCTGCTGCGCGATTTCGGCGAGGAAGAGCCACGCCTCGACGGACGGGCGCTCCTTCGTGGCGGAGGCCACGGACCGCGTCACGCTATCGCTCATGCCGCGGCGGGCGAGCTCGCGGCCGAGGGGCGCGAAGAGGCGCAGGCCTTCTTCGCCGCGGCCCGCGCCGACCATCTGCTTCAGCGCGCGCTCGCACAGCGCCAGGTCCTTCTCCGGAAGCTGAGGCACCTGCGCGAGGGCCTCCAGCGCGCGGTCGGGATTGTTGCCGCGGAGCTCGATCTCCGCCAGGGCCTCCAGCAGCTCGACGCTGCGGGGGTTCGACTTCAGCCCGTCCCGGAGCACCGAGGAGGCCATGCCGTAGTCGCTCGCCATCACCGCGAGGCGGCTCTGGCTGAGGAAGAGCTGTGGCGTGGAAGTCATGGCCCTGGCCCGGTCCATGATCTGCATGGCTTCGGGAGCCTTGCCCTCCATGCCCAGGGACTCGGCGACCTCGAGGTAGATGGCGACGGCCTCGTCCTTCATGCCCTCTTTGTTGAAGAGGTCCGCGAGCTTGATCTTGTTCTTGAGGTTCTTCGGGTCGAGGTCCACGACCTTGCCGAACTCCTCCAGCGCGCGCTTGACGAGCCCCTTCTTCTGGAAGGCCTCGGCCACCTGCAGGTGGGTCGCCACCGCGTCGCGGATCATGCCTGTCTGGCGGTAGAGATCCGCCAGGCGCTGCATGAGGTCCATGTCCTCCGGCGCGGCGCGCACGGCCTTCTTGAGGATGGCCGTCGCCTTGGGGGCGAAGCCGTCCCGCTCGTAGGCGATGGCGAGGCGGCGGAAGACATCGGCGGCCTCGCTCTGCCGGTTGGCCTGCGCCATCAGGTCGCCGAGGGTGTTCATGAGCCCGAGGTTCTTCGGCTCGTCATCCATCAGCATCCGGTAGCAGTCGATGGCCTTGTCGAGCCTGCCGGACTGCTGGTACTTCTCAGCTTCTTTCCGGACTTTGACGCGATCAATGGCCATTCGGATGCCTCGGAAGCAGAGGGGACGGCCCTCAGTCTAGGAGCTTGGACGCGCCTTGGAAAGATCCGGCAACGGGCTAGGCGGATTGAAATCACGGGCCGTGAAGGCCTCGGGGAGCAGGTCCGCGAGATCCAGGACCCGCCGCGCGGAACGGTTGGCCAGCAGCACGGGCAGCCGCTCGGCGAACTCTGCGAGCACTTGGCGGCAGGCCCCGCAGGGCGCCGTGAGCCGCTCGGCTTCGGTGGTGATGGCCAAGGCCGCCAAGCCGCCGGGCCGCAAGTGGCCCTGGCCCACCGCGGCCGCGACCGTGGCCCGTTCCGCGCAGGTACAGAGCGGGTAGGCGGCGTTCTCGACATTGCATCCGGCCACGACGGCCCCGTCTGCCGTCCGCAGCGCGGCGCCGACACGGAAGCCGGAATAGGGCGCGTGGGCATGTTCGCGGGCCTGCCAGGCGGCTTCCAGCAGCGGGGTCCAGCTCGGGTCGTAGGGATCGGTGAGCATGGCTACAACCTTACGCCGCCGGGCTTCCGGCCGGGGCGCCCTCGCCATCCGCGGCGCCCTCCGCGTTCGCCACGGCAAGCGCGCGCCAGCAGGCCTGGGGGCCTTCGTGGCGATGGAGGCCTCCCGCGCCGCGGACCACCAGCTCCACGGCCCGCTTCTGGAGCCGCGCCTGGAGGATGGCCCCGGAGAGGCGCTCCAGCTCCCGCTCGAAATCGCGGCCAGGCGACCATAGGCCCTGGTCCAGCTCCAGATGGAGGGCCACGGGCTGCTCCTCTTCGAAGGTGCGGACCCACAACTCGCCCTGGGGCCGCTGGGCGCTGCGCTTCCAGTGGACGCGGGCCGGCGGATCACCGGGCCGCAGGGGCCGCGCGCCCTCGGGGCTGCTCTCGCCGGGGCGGGGCACCGTGCGCAGCTGCCCTTCGCGGGAAGGGTCGCCCGGCGCCGATTGGGGCGCCCGCGGATGGGGCAGCACGAGGACGCTGCGGTCCAGTTCGAAGCGCCAGGCCTTTTCGAGGAAGCCGAAGGGGTGGCGCGTGCGCAATTCCAGGCCCGTGAGCCGCGTCCAGCCGCGCTTGCCCGCCCGCGCGTGCAGCACCGCCACGGGCTCCGCGTCCCCCCCGCCGCCCGCGAAGAAGGCCGTCTCCACCTCGCCGCCCTCCATGACCAGGCGCAGCTCCAGCCCGCGCACGCGCTTGGGCGTGCCGTCCTCGAAGCGCAGGCGCAGGCCGCCCCGGACGCGGGCGAAGAGGTTGCCCTCGTCCAGGTCCAGGGGCTTCAGGTTCCGGAGCGAGCGGCGGCTCACGACGCCGGAGACGAGGAAGAGGCCGAGCATCAACGAGAAGATCAGGTAGAGCAGGTTGTTGCCGCTGTTCACGGCGAAGGCGCCGATGAGCAGGAGGGCCAGCAGGTACTCCCACCCGAAGCGGGTGATGGAGAGGCGCAGGGTCCGGTCCTTCCAGAGCAGCATCTCGGAGGGGCTCCGCGCTCAGATTACCGCTCCGGGCACGGTAGGATGGTGGATTCACCCGGATCGCCATGTTCAAACACCTCTTCCGCACCAAATCGCTAGAGCAGCTCCGCGCCAACGCGGAAGAACCCGAGCATGGGGGGCTGAAGCGCACCCTGGGAAGCTGGGATCTCGCCCTGCTGGGCGTGGGCGCCATCATCGGCGCGGGCATCCTCTCCGCCCTGGGCACGGGCCTCGCCGGCGGATTCGATTCCACCTTCGGCGTCACCCGCCCGGCCGCGGGCCCCGCGCTGCTCATCAGCTTCCTGCTGGTGGCCATCGCCTGCGGATTCACGGCGCTCTGCTACGCCGAGTTCTCGAGCATGATCCCCGCTTCGGGCAGCGCCTACACCTACACCTACGCCACCATGGGCGAGCTGATGGCCTGGATCATCGGCTGGAACCTGCTGCTGGAATACGCCGTGTCCAATGTGGCCGTGGCGATCAGCTGGGGCAGCTACGCGGACAACCTCCTCCAGGGGATCGGCATCAACATACCCCGATGGCTCAGCATGGACCCGAGGACCATGCTCTTCCCGACCGAGGGCTTCGCGGCCTCCCACCAGGGCGCGCTGGGCTTCTCGCAGAAACTGGCCTACCTGGCCCAGGCGAAGGCCGGGACGCTCGACGGCGCCTCCACCTTCATGAACTGGAGCGTGCTCAAGACCGCGCCCATGATCGGCCACTTCCCCGTGGGCATGAACCTGCTGGCGATGCTCATCACCTTCTTCATCACGGCGCTCTGCATCTGGGGCGTGAAGGAGTCGGTGAAGGCCAACAGCATCATGGTCGGCTTGAAGGTTCTGCTGCTGATCCTCGTCATCATCATCGGCTCCTTCTACGTGAAGCCCGCCAACTACCACCCCTTCATGCCCAACGGGTGGAAGGGCGTCCAGGCCGGGGCGGCCATCATCTTCTTCGCCTTCATCGGCTTCGACGCCGTCAGCACGACGGCCGAGGAATGCCGCGAGCCCAGCAAGGCCATGCCCCGGGGCATCATCGGCAGCCTGATCATCTGCACCGTGATCTACGTCGGCGTCTGCGCCGTCATCGCCGGCATCCTGCCCTACCACGCCTACAGCGGCGTCGCCGACCCCATCGCCTTCGCCTTCACCTCCATCGGCATGAACAAGATCTCCGCCCTCATCAGCGTGGGGGCCGTGGTGGCCCTCGGCAGCGCGCTGCTGGTCTACCAGATGGCCCAGCCCCGCATCTTCATGGTCATGAGCCGCGACGGCCTCCTGCCGCCCTGGTTCGGCAAGGTGAGCCCCCGCTTCCGCACGCCGCTGAACGCGACGCTCCTCACGGGCCTCATCGTCATCCTGCCCGCGGGCTTCATGAACATCGACGAGATCATCGAGCTCACGAACATCGGGACGCTCTTCGCCTTCGTCCTCGTCTGCGCCGGCATCCTCATCCTCCGCCTCAAGCGGCCCGAGCTACAGCGGAAGTTCAAGGCGCCGCTCATCTGGGTCACGGCGCCTCTGGGCATCCTCTTCTGCTTCTGGCTGGCCCTGGGCCTCCCCCGCCACACCTGGGACCGCTTCTGGATCTGGCTGGCCGTGGGCCTCGTCGCCTACTTCCTCTACAGCGCCAAGCACAGCAAGCTGGGCGAGGAAGACGCGAAGGCAGCTTCGGAGGCCTGATGTTCACCGGCCTGATCCGTCACTTGGGCTCGCTGGAATCGCGGTCGCCGCGATCCGGCGGGGCGCGGGTACGGATCGCGGCTCCTCAGGCGGTGCTGGACCGCGCGGAAGAAGGCGCGAGCATCGCCGTGAACGGCTGCTGCCTCACGGCCGTGGCCCGGGACGGGCGCGCCTGGGAGGCGGACCTCAGCGAGGAGACGCTCGCCAAGACGACACTGGGGCAGTTGAAGGTCGGCGCGAAGCTCCATCTCGAGCCCGCGCTGCGCGTGGGCGATCCGCTGGATGGCCACCTCATGCTGGGCCATGTGGACGCCTTCGGCGCGCTGGCCGCGCGGCCCGCGGGCGAGGGGCTGTGGCGTTTCTCGATGCCGGCCGGCCTCGCGCCGTTGGTGGCGGAGAAGGGCTCCATCGCCGTGGACGGCGTGAGCCTCACGGTGGTGGACGCGGGCGCGGACTACTTCACCGTCGCGCTCATCCCTGAGACGGTGGCGCGGACGGCCTTCGCGGACTTGCGCGCCGGCGGTCTCGTGAACCTCGAAGCGGATCCCTTGGCCCGTTACGCGGCGCGGCTCCTGTCCACGCAGCGCGGCGGCGCCAAGCTCTCGAAATTCGCCGAAGGCGGCTGGGCCGCCATGGAAGCCTGGGGTCCGGACCCGGAGGTCTAGAACGAGAGACCGCGCCCCAGCGTGGCCGCGAAGAGCGGGAAGGCGAGGATGGCGGCGAGCGCCCATCCACGGCTCCAGGGGAGCGGCGTCCCGGCGGGCGCCGAAGCCATGAACAGCAGGCCCAGATCCGCGCCGAAGGTCTCCAGCGCCGCTTCGCGCACCGCGCCCAGGCGATCCGGCGCGTAGGCCAGTGCCGTTGCGCAGGCCGCGAGGCCGGCGGCGGCGTAGAGGATCCGTCCGCGCGCCCGTCCGAGGCCGCTCCGCCTCAGCATGCGGGCCGCCAAGTGATAGAGGAAGACGCCGGTCGCGCCCAGCAGGAGGCGCCACAGGCCCTGAGCCCGGAGCGACGCGATGGCGAAGCCCCAATCGTCCCGGCCGGTGAGGGCCGAAACGACCATCTCGCCTGAGGCCCAGAACAGGTTGAACGCGCAAAGGAGGCGAAGGAAGAAGCGCGCGGTGGTGGGAGGCCCCTCTCGCCGGAGGAGCAGGGCGAGCGCCAACGCGACCCCGAGGTTGGCGAAAGGTCCGGCCAGGTCCGTGCCGAAGCTTCCGGGCGTGCTGCGGAAGAAGGCGGAGTTGAGCAGGAGGATGCGGTTCCCTTGGAGAAGGCAGGCCGCGCCGTGGCCCAGCGCCTCGTGGATCGCATCCGTCGTGAAATAGGCGAGCGCA
>DATJFC010000310.1:0-9346 GCA_035495995.1 Holophagaceae bacterium | reverse complement strand
AGGAAATCCCCGACGGCACCTTCCACCTGCCGGGCCTCGGGCCCAGGCACCTCAAGACGACGATCGTCCCCCTCCGGGACCCGTCGGGCCTGGTGGAGCAGCTGCTCACGCTCTCCTCCGACATCACCGACCAGCGGATGACGGAGCACGCGCTCAGGAAGAGCGAACGGCTCCACCGCGCCATCGTGGAGTCGCTTTCCGAAGGCGTGATCCTCCAGAGCCGGGACGGGAGCGTCTTCCGCTGCAACGCCCGGTCCCAGGAGATCCTGGGATTGAGCGAGGAGCAGATCCGGGAGTTCGAGGCGATGGGGCCCCGCTGGCAAGCCATCCAAGAGGACGGGAGCTTCATGCCGCGGGACATGCGCCCCGCGCAGCTGGCGCTCCGGACCGGCGAGCCCGTGAACGGGATCATCATGGGGATCCAGAAGCCCGACGGGACCCTCAACTGGATCCGCATGAACGCCCATCCGATCAAGCTGGCCCACGAGACCGGCTCCGAGTGCGTGGTGACCTCCTTCTCGGATTTCACGCTCGAGAAGTACTACCGCGACTCCCTGCTGAAGAGCGAGGAGCGCTACGCCCTCGCCGCGAAGGGCGGGCACACCGGAATCCTCGACTTGGACCTCCAGGCGAACACCGTCTATTACTCGGACAGCTGGAAATCCATGCTCGGCTACGCGGCGGGCGATATCGGGAGCCGTCCGGAAGAGCTGCTCGGCCGCATCCACCCCGACGATCTCGTGCCGTCGCTGGAGACTCTCCGCGCCCACATCAAGGGCGAGACGCCGGAATTCCAGTGCGAGCTCAGGGTCCAGCACAAGAGCGGGCAATGGATATGGCTGCTCAGCCGCGGGCTGGCCGTGCGGGACGGCCGCGGGCGGGCCATGCGGGTGACCGGATCCCAGACGGACATCACCGCGCAGAAGGCCTTGGAGTCGAGGCTCCACCACGAGGCGACCCGGGACGAGCTGACGGGGCTCTACAACCGCCGGCACTTCCACGAGGCTTTCGAGGCGTACCTGGGCGCGGCCGCGCTCCACGGCCACGCGCTGAGCCTCGCGGTCTGCGACCTGGACTACTTCAAACGGGTCAACGACACCTACGGGCACCCGTCCGGCGACGAGGTCATCAAGCGCTTCGCCGCCAGGATCAGCAGCATCCTCCGGGGGAAGGACCTCGCGGCCCGCATCGGGGGCGACGAGTTCTGCATCCTGTTCCCGTTCACGGCGGGCGCGGACGCGGCGATAGGGCTGGAGCGCCTGCGCAACGGCTTGGCCGGGGAAGTGTTCCAAGGACCGGAAGGCGAAGCTTTCGGAGCCACCGCCACCTTCGGCATCGCGGAGCTGGGCCCTGGCATGAGCCAGGAACAACTGATGAAAGCGGCCGATGACGCGCTCTACGAAGCCAAGCGGCGGGGGCGGAACCAGGTGGTCATCGCGTCCTCCGGGCAGGCCCCGCTTGACGGAAGCTAGAACTGGAAGCCGGCGGAGATCAACAGGCTCTTGAGCTGGGTCTCACGCTCGACTTCCGAGCGAGGCCGGCCGAGGATGCGCTTCCAGTCCGCCGCGTACTCGATCTTGATCGGGAAGCCGAGCTTGAAGATGAGGCCCAGGCCCGGCGTCGTGCGGAAGGCGGGGAACGGCGCGCCCTGGTCCTGCACGGCGTAGCCCGCGGGGGGCGGCGTGGAGGGATCCCAGGATTGGGGATTGCTCGGGTCGTAGCCCGCGGGCGGCGCGGAGGGGTTGGCGGGCGTGAGCACGTAGCGCGGCCCGGCGTTCAAGCGCGAGTAGACCTGGCCGGTGTCCACGAAGAACTCGCCCCAGACGGTGTCGCCGATGAGCGGGAAGCGGTACTCGAGGGTCAGGGCCGCCATGGCCTGGCCGCCGAGCGGGATGAGCGTCGTCTGGGGCGAGGTGTCGGCGGGCGGGTCGTTGTAGAGGATGTTGCCGCTGGGATCGCGCAGTGGCACCACTTCCACGGGGCCGAGGAAGTCCGGCTCCACGCCGCGCACGGAGAAGGGGCCGCCGGCGTAGAAGCGCTCGGACAGCGGCAGATCCTCGGCGCTGCTGGCGGTGGGCCGGGAGAGGCCGAAGTGGGCCGTGGCCGCGAGGACGCCGCGCTCGCCGCGGTATCCGAAGGACCAGTTCCACTGCTGGCGGATGTCCAGCTTCACGAAACTGGAGTCCGGCGCCGTGCCGAAGATCTGGTTCGCGAAGTCCATGCGCGCGGAGAAGTAGGTGCCCTCGGTCGGGTCGTAGGGGCGGTCCCGCGCGTCGCGCACCCATTGCGCGTAGGGCGCCGAGAGCACGGCCCGCAGCTTGTTGGTGCGCGCGATCTCCTGCAGGTCGATGTCCGAGATGCCTTCGCGGTTCGGGCCGTAGTCCGTGCGCTCGAAGCGGTACCCCGCCTCCATGGTCTGGAGGGAGCCGATCTTCCAGGTGAACGCGGTCGTCAGCCGGCGCCGCCGCGCGAAGTAGGTGGCGGTGGCCTCCTCGATGTAGTCCGCGGCCGTGCGCCACTGGATGCGCGGCTTGAACCACTTCTGGATGAAGCCGGGCCAGGGGTCCGTGTAGGCGATGGAGTAGTCGTCCAGGGAGCGGTTGATGTCGCCCGTGGGGAACCACTTCCGCAGCGTGGGGTTCTTGAGCGTGTTGTCGCCGGCGCGGACGCCGAAGTCCAGCGTGCGCCCCATGCCGCCGACATTGAGGCGCTGCGCGCCCAGCAGGAAGTGGTAGCCCTGGCTCTTGTCGTAGCCGAAGCCCTCCGTGAACACCCAGGGGCGGCGCTCCTCGAGGTTGAGGCCGAGGTCCCCGCGGGTGAAGGGCGTGCCGCTTTTCAGCTCGCCGTCCGCCGTCTCGTCGAGGCTTTCGAAATCCGCCCTGCGGAAGGCGCCCATGTCGCCGAGGTTGCTCTGGGCCTCCGTCAGCTTGGAGGGATCCAGCGGATCGCCGGCCCCGAGAGGCAGCCCGCGGAAGATGGCCTCGGGCCGCGTCGCGTCCGCGCCGCGCACCACCACGCGCTTCACGGTGTCCAGAGGCTGCACGAGCACCGAGAAGGCCGCCACGCGCGGCTGGCCCTCCTCGCCTTCGAACGCCAGGCTCACGCGCGGCTGGGGCGAGCCCGCGGAGGCGAGCCGCGCGCGCAGGTCGGACACCACCTGGGCGAGGTCGGGGTTCACTTGCGGCAAGGGCTTGTCGGTGCTGAGGCGCATCACCGACATGCCGCTCGCGTCCGGCGCGCGCTCGACGCGGCCCGTGATGCCGAGCGTGCCGCGCCGGTCGCCGGGCACTTTCAAGGGCGCGGCCGCGCCTTCCAAGGCCGGGTGGTCGGCGAGCGCGTACGCGAGGCTCAGGCCCAGCTTGTCCGGGTCCAGGCCGGCCTCCTTGGGCACGCGGATCTCCACGGCCGCAAGGAAGGAGCGTGGCCCCTCGTGGATCTGGACGAGCAGATCCTTCGCCGTCGCGTCCCCCGCGTGATCCAGCACGCGGATGCGGACCGTGGCGGAGGGGAAGCCGTGCTGCGCGTAGTACGCGGCGAAGCGGCCCTCCAGCAGCTTCACGAGGTCCGGCGTCACCATCGGCGCCAGGAGGAAGTAGCGCCGCGGCAAGGAGGTGAGGGGTTTCAACTCCTGGAGCGGGGCCTGGTCGTTGCCGTCCACGCGCACGGCGCGCACCTCGAAGGCCCGGCCTTTGACGATGCGGTAGGTCAGCTCCACCGTTTCGGGCGCGGCTTCGGTGCCCGCGATCACCTTGGAGGTATGCGAGCAGGCCGCGTCCAGGAACCCCCGGGACGCGAAGTAGCGCTGCACCTGGCGGTCGCCCTCGTCGAGCTGGTCGGGGCTGTAGCGTTCGGAGCGGGTGAAGGGCAGCAGGTCCGCCAGCCGCTTCTGTCCGAAAAAGGCGCCGAGGAAACTCGCGCCCTCGCCTTTCAGCCGGACCACGGGGCCCGCGTGCATCTCGACTCGGAGCGATCCAGTGGCGGGATCGAAGGAGGGGTCCGCGGTGCCCTCGTAGCGCTTGTCCTTCAGCAGCCGTCTGCGGAGGCCGCGCTGGGCTTCGCGCAAGACGCTGGCGGTCCAGAGCGTGGCGCCCGGTTTGACGCCTGCCGCCTTCGACACCTGGGCGGGCGTGTAGGGGCCAGGCTCACCGGTGATCTGCATGGCGCGGACCAGGGCCGGCGCGCCGAGCGCGATGCTGAAGACGAGACCCGCGTCGCCCTCCCGCCTGACGGCCACCTTCGCCGCCGGGTAGCCGCTCTCCTGGAGCCGGTTCTCCGCGCGGGAACGGAGCTCTTCCAGGCGGAGATCCCCGACGCGGATGCCTTTGCGGAGCTCGAAGAGGAAGTTCTTCCGCAGCGCCTTCGGGACCGTGTCGCCTTCGAAGCGCCAGGTCCGCAGCTGAGGCCACGCCTCCAGGCGGATGAGAGCCTCTCCGGTCCCGGCCGCGAGGCTGCCTTCGGCGGTCTTGAAGCGGTCCGTGAGGCGCAGCGCCTGGAGCGCGATGTCGAAGTCCTCGGGAGCGCAAGGCCTCCCAACCTGGAGGCCCAGGGCCTTCAGCGCGAAGAGGCGGTCATCGCCGCTGCCGCCCTCGAAGCGGATGCTCTTCAGGGCTGGCGCGGCCGGAGGCGCGGGGGCCTGCGCTGCGGCCGGAGCCTGCGCGCCCAGGCCCGTCCCCGCGGAGGCGAGGAGCAGAGCCAGGGCCGACGGCGCGCGCCGCAACGCGGAAGAGCGGGCCGGGTCAGAAGCCGCTGAGGGCTTCGGCCTCGGTGTCCCGCACATCGAACACGGAATGCAGGCTCGTCATCTTGATGAGGCCGAAGATGCGCGTGTTCAGGCCGCAGATGCGCAGCTCCCCGCCCTTGTTCTTGATGGAGGTGAAGCAGCCCACGAGCTCGCCCACGCCGCTGGAATCCAGGTAGCTCACCTTCTCGAAGTTGATAAGGATCTTCTTCTTGCCGTCGTTGAGCGCGGAACGCACGGCCTCGCCCAGCTCCTGGTCGCCGTCGCCGAGGGTGATTTTCCCTTCGGGGCAGAGGATGCTCACATCCTGGTTGCTGCGCGTGGTCAGTTTCATGGGGAACCTCGCAGATGGGAGGCCAGTGTAGCAACGATCCAGCCCGGGAATCCCCCGATCAGAAGATCCAGGGATTTCCCATGGCACCCCGGCGGCAAACGCCTAAGCTAAATGCGGAACCATGCCCTTCAGCGACTTCCTCCCCGCACCCGAGCGCCCAGGACGGGTGCTTGTCGTAGACGACGACCGGCTGGACCATCTCGTCCTCTCCCACCAGCTCAAGGCCGAGCCCTTCGTCCTGACCCATGCGGAGAGCGCCGAAGCGGCCCTCGATCTGTGCCGGACGGAAAGCTTCGAGGCGATCCTGTCCGATGTCTCCATGCCCAAGATGGACGGGCTGGAGCTCTGCCGGAGCTTGCGCGGCACCCCCAACGCGCGCACCCCCCTCGTCTTCCTCAGCGGCATGCGCGTGGGCGACGAGTCGGTCGCCCGGTGGATGGAGGCCGGGGCCCTCGACTACCTTCCCAAGCCCTGCCCCCTGCCCGACCTGATCGCCAAGCTCCGGGTCATGGTGCGGCTGAGCCGGCAGCAGGTCGCGCTCTCGGCCACCGAACGCCATGCCGCGCTGCTGGAGGTCGCGGGCGGCACGGCCCACGAGCTCAGCCAGCCGCTGGCCGCCGCCCGGCTCCTCCTCGACCGGCTCGAACGCCAGCGGACGAGCCCGACCGCCGAGCAGATGTCCCAGCTGCGGGACTTCGTGGACCGCACCGCCCAGATCCTGGACCAGATCCGCGGGCTCCGGGTCTATGTCACGAAGCCCTACGCCAAGGGCCAGATCATGGACATCGAGAAGAGCCACGAGGCCAGCGGGCACCACGCGGCCTACCGGCCCGCCGACCCGCGCGGCAGCGAGTAGACTGGGAGCTTGGCCCCAGGCGGGGGCCGCGAGGCTGCCATGTCCGAGCTCCATCCCCTTTCGTCCCGGCGCCAGACCCGCCAGATCATGGTGGGGCAGGTGCCCGTCGGCGGCGGCGCGCCCATTCCCGTCCAGAGCATGACCAAGACGGACACGCGCGATGTCGAAGCCACGGTCGCCCAGATCTACAGCTACGCGGCGGCCGGCTGCGAGATCGTGCGCGTCTCGGTGCCCACCAAGAAGGCCGGCGAGGTCTTCCACGAGATCACGGCCCGCTCTCCCATCCCCGTGGTGGCGGACATCCACTTCGACTACCGCATGGCCCTCGTGGCGGCGGACGGCGGCGCGGCCTGCCTGCGCATCAACCCGGGCAACATCGGCGGCCAGGACCGCGTGCGCGCCGTGGTCGAGAAGGCCGGCGAGAAGGGCATCCCCATCCGCATCGGCGTGAACGCCGGATCGCTGGAGAAGGAGTTCCTGGAGAAGTTCGGCGGCCACGCTACCCCGGAAGCCATGGTGGAATCCGCGCTGAAGCACCTCGAGATGCTGGAGCGCGAAGGCTTCCACAACACCAAGATCAGCCTCAAGGCCAGCGACGTGCCCCGCACCGTCGCCGCCTACCGACTGCTGTCGAAGCAGGTGGACTACCCCCTGCACCTCGGGATCACCGAGGCCGGCACGCCCTTCGGCGGCACCATCCGCTCGGCCATGGGCCTGGGCATCCTGCTGGCGGATGGCATCGGAGACACGCTGCGCGTCTCCCTCACGGGCGACGGCGAGGAGGAGGCCAAGGTGGGCCATGAGATCCTCCGCGGCCTCGGCCTGCGCGAAGGCGGCATCCGCATGGTGAGCTGCCCCTCCTGCGGCCGCGTGCAGATCGACCTGCACAAGGTGGCCAACGAGATCGAGGCGGGCCTCAAGGAGATCAACCACACGGGCATCACCTACGCGGTCATGGGCTGCGTCGTGAACGGCCCCGGCGAGGCGCGCGAGGCCGATCTCGGCGTGGCGGGCGGCGCGGGCGAGGGCCTCATCTACCGCAAGGGCGTCCTCATCCGGAAGGTGAAGGAAGAGGATCTCGTCCCGGCCTTCCTCGAAGAGGCCGTGAAGTACAAGGAGGAGCTGTCGAAGGCGGGCGCCTGATGAAGGCCTGGCTCTTCGCGCATCCCTTCCTCACGCTCGGCCTCTACCTCCTCCTGGAGGCGCTTCTGCCCGTGCGCTTCCAGCCCACGGCCTGGGGCTGCCGCGGCATGATCCGGCTCTACCAGATGACGCTGTCGAGCCACCTGCCCACGCAGTGCAAGTTCACGCCCACCTGCAGCCACTACGGCCTCGAATCCGTGCGCCGCTATGGCACGCTGCGCGGCGGCCTGCTCACGAGCTGGCGCCTCATCCGCTGCTCGCCTTTGACCCATGGCGGCGTGGATCCCGTGCCGGGCAGCCCCTTGCCGCCGGAGCGGCAGGGGATGTGATCAAAGCGTCTCGCGGACGCTGAACCCGCTCGTGTTGCCCGCCGTCTCCACGACCTTGTCGCTGCGGCGCGTGCGCAGGATGTGCTGCACGTCCTGCATGACCGTCATGAGGCGGTCCTGGATGCCGAGGCGGAGCAGGTCCCCTTCCGTGAACCAGGCGACGCCGTCGGCGTCTTTGCGCCGCGACCAGTCTTCGAGGATGGTTTCAGTCACGCCCATGGCCGTCCGCGCTCCCTGCTAATTTTAAATAACACGGGGAGGCAGCGTGGCCAACTGGCGGGACAACGCGGTGTGGGGATTCGTCACCATGATCTGGGGCCTCCTGACGGTGCCGCTGGTCGTGGTGCTGATCCTCCTCGGCGCCTGCGTGATGGGGCCGCACCGCTCGTTCTGGCTGTTCGGGCCCTGGTGGCACCGGCAGTTCTTCGCCGTCTGCGGCATCCAGCGCCGCATCACCGGCTGGGAATCGCTGCCGGAGGACATCCGCGCCGGGCGCCAGCCGGCGGTCTTCATGAGCAACCATCAGAGCCAGCTGGACCCGCCCTACCTGCTGGGCGCCATCCCCGTCCACGCGGTCTACATCGCGAAGAGGGAATTGAAGTGGGTCCCCTTCATCGGATGGGCGGCGGCGGCGGCGGGCGCCATCTTCATCGACCGCTCCAACCGCGAGCGCGCGGTGGCGAGCCTCCACGAGGCGGCGCTGAAAGTGCGCGGCGGGCGCAACGTGGTGATCTTCCCCGAAGGCACGCGCACGCGCACGGGGGAGCTGCTGCCCTTCAAGAAAGGCGGCTTCAACCTGGCCATGGACGCGAACGTGCCCATCATCCCCATCGCGACCCTGGGCGGCTTCCGGATCCTGCCCAAAGGCGCGCGGCGGGTGAAGCCGGGGCTCTACGAGGTCCGCTTCGGCGCGCCCGTGGATCCGGCGGCCTTCAGCGGCCGCGACGCGCTCATGGAGGAAGTGCGGAACCGGATCCAGTCGCTGATGGGCTAGGCGAAACGCGGATCCATCTTCGCCACTTGCGCCTTCCCGGGATGGAGCTGGTCCGCGAGCTGCACCAGGTCGAGGGCCTGCGCCCTCCGCCCCCGCACCATGAGCGCCTCGGCCATGAAGTACAAATTCACGCTCATGACGCGCCGCTCGTTGTGCTTGCGGAAGGTGAGGCCCTCCTGGCGGGTGTGCGCGGCGTAGCCCTGGAAGAGGTCCGCCATGGCCGCGGGATCGCCCTGGAGGTCCCGCGACAGGCCCTCGAGCAGCACGGCGTTGGAGCTGCCGGCCGGCCACACGCCGTCGAGGCCGCGGATGGCCGCCTGCGCCGCCGTGGTGTCGCCCTGCTGCCAGCGCGTGAAGGCCATCAGGCTGCGCAGCACCGTGGAGGAGGGGACTTCCTGCAAGCCGCCGCGGATCTGCTCCTCGGCTTCGGGCAGGCGGTTCAGCCAGATGAGGTCGTCCGCCGCGGTCACGCAGGCGAATTCGGCGGAAGGCTTGAGCTTCACGGCGGTGCGCGCGTGGTCCAGAGACTCGGTCAGGGCCCCGTCGTTCTGCAGCAGGACGGAGAGGCGGTGATGGGCGTACCAGTTGTCCGGGTAGAGCTCGAGGGACTTCTCGTAGTAGCGCCTCGACGCGGCGTGGTTGTCCGCGCCGTCCAGCCCGCCGAAAGCGTCCGCCAGCACGTCGTAGGCCCGGTAGTCGCCGGGATCCAGGCGCAGGGCCTCGAGCCCCGCCTTGCAGGCGCCGTCCACATCGCCGGAGCGCAGGAGCGTGGCTGACAGGGCGCGGTATCCGAGGCCGAGGGTGGGGTCCATCTGGATGGCCCGCTCAGCCTCCTCCTTCGCCTGCTTGAACATCGCCTGGGAGTCCTGGAAGCGGCCCTGCGTGAGCGCCGAGGTGGCCGCCAGCTCCTCGATGGTCCAGGCGAGGCCCGCGTGGGCCGGGGCGTAGCTCG
>DATJFC010000309.1:0-8846 GCA_035495995.1 Holophagaceae bacterium | reverse complement strand
GGGCTGCATGGCGCGGGCTTCGTAGGCGAGGTTGTCCGCGCCGATGCCATGTTCCCGGACGCCAGGCTGCTCGAGGATCCAGGGGATGACTTCATCCGGGGCGCGCATGGCCTCCATCCAGCCCGCGCGGGTGGCCCGCAGCACCGCCTCCACCTCGTCCGGATGGCGCTTGATCTCGTCCTCGGTGGTGAAGAGGCAATCGCCGTAGAAGTCGATCCCGTAGTCGCTGGGCCGCATGATGCCCGGGGAGACCCCGAGCTTCTGGAGCTGGTAGGGCTCCACCGTGAGGTAGGCGGTCATGCCGTCCACCTTTCCGGAGGCCAGATCCTGGAGATCCCAGGAGTGGGGGACGAAGCGGACTTTCGCCGGATCAATCCCCTCCGCCAGCAGCATGGCCCGCATCTGCGCCTCGCCCTGGTCGTTCAGGGTCATCACGGTCTTGCCCACCAGGTCGGACGGCTGGGTCAGGCGGTCCCGGCCCCGGGTGAGGAGGATGTAGGGCGAGTGCTGGAACACCGCCGCCAGCACCACCACCGGCTTGCCTTGCGCCCGGGCCAGCAGCAGATCCGAATCCCCGACGCCGAACTGGGCGCGGCCGCTGAGCACTTCCGCGACGGGGTCGATGCCCTTCCCGCCGGGCTCGAGCACGACATCCAGCCCTTCAGCGCGGTAGAGGCCCTGGTGTTCCGCGGCGTAGTAGCCAGCGAACTGGAACTGGGGGTACCACTTGAGCTGGATGACGGTCTGACGGCCGCCTCCGGGCAAGGCCTCGCCCAGAAGCGGCGAGGCCAGCAGCCCGAGGAGTCCAAGCAGCATGCAGAACCAGGGGAACGGACCCGTGCGGCGCATGGTGTTTTTGAGGATGAGTAAGGTCCACCTCAAGATAGGGCAGGAGCTGGCGGAGCGCCCCCGTTCCGAAGGCTGGATCCCGCTTGGCCTAGTTGCCGCTGGGCGGGGGCGCGCCCTGCGCCGCGGGAGTCGCCGCGAGGACCGAGGGCGTCACCACGCCATCCGTCTTGGCCGTGTCCGTGGGTGCGGAAGCGCCGCGGTTGAAGGCCTGGCGGTAGAGCAGGTATTCGCCGAAGAAGACGGCCATCGTCTCGGCGTGGTCCTTGAAGAAGGCCGAGCCGTGGTCCTTGCCTTCGAAGAGCAGCTCCGAGACGCCGGGCACCGCTTTGAGGGCGCTGGCGTTCTTGGCGGCCTCCTCATCGTCCTTGGCCGCGAAGATCAGCGTCGCGCCGCCCTTCGCGACGGAGCCCGCGACCTCCTCCATGGCCTTGTCGCCGAACGCCGCGCTGCCGGCGGGGCTTAGCGCCAGCACGGCGAGGGGCTTGACCTTGCCCGCCGCTTCCAGGACCGCGAACGCGCCGACGCTGGCGCCGGCCAGCGCCACGCGGCGGGGGTCGATGCTGCGCTGCTTCCTCAGCCAGGCCGCGGCCTGGGCCAGGTCGGAGGGGATCTTGTCGAAGCCCACCGCTTTGGCGGAGGCCATGAAGTCGTCGGTGACGGCGACGGCCGTTCCGCCCTTGTCCGTGCTCTCGCCGTGTCCGCGCAGGTCCAGAGCGAGGGTGGCGATGCCGCGGGCGTTCAACCGCTCCGCCAGCGGGGCGAAGCTGTCGCGGGTCTGGTGGAACTGGGGCGCGAGGATCACGACGGGATGCCGTTTGGGGCCCGTCGCGGGGACCGTGAGCGTGCCCTTGATGGTGAATCCGTCCGGCGTCGTGAAGGAGACCGGCGTGCTGGCCGGTTCCGTCGCGGCCAACGGCAGCGCGAGGAGGAGGGCGGGAAGGGGGGCCAGCAAGCGGAGCGCGCGCATCAGGACCTCGCTGAAAGGATTGGGCCGCCAGCGTATCAGCCTGGAGATTTCAGGCGCAACGGTATAAAACAAGAGGTTCCGACAGGAGTCCCCATGAGTCTCGACCGCATCCTTGCGGAAGCCCGGAAGAAAATGCACGCCTCCCTGGAGACGCTGAAGAAGGAGCTGGCCACCGTCCGCACGGGCCGCGCCAACGCGAGCATTCTCGACACCGTGCAAGTGGAGTACTACGGCGCCATGGTGCCCCTCAACCAGATGGGCACGGTGACGGTGCCGGACTCCTCCATGCTCCAGATCCAGCCCTTCGACAAGAGCGCCATCAAGGCCATCGAGACGGGCATCCTGCAGGCCCAGCTCGGCCTGAATCCGGGCAACGACGGCAACGTGATCCGCCTGCCCATCCCGGCCCTCAACGAGGAACGCCGCCGGGAGCTCGTGAAGGCCACGCACAAGATGGCGGAGGACATCAAGACCGCCATCCGCAATGTGCGCCGCGACGCCAACGACGACGTGAAGAAGCTGGAGAAGGACAAGACGGCGGGCCTCAGCGAGGACGCCGCCAAGAAGGCGCTGGACGATATCCAGAAGCTCACGGACCAGCACGTGAAGGACGTGGACGAGACCCTTAAGCACAAGGAAGCCGAGATCCTGAAGATCTAGGCGGCCGGCAAGCTCCAGCGCGGATGCCCTCGCACGGCGCCTTCCTCCTCATGGGGCTCGCGGCTTTCGCGGGCGGCTTCATGGACGCCCTCGTGGGTGGCGGCGGCTTGCTCACCATGCCCGCGCTCCTGCTCGGCCTCCCCGGCGCGCCCTACCCCGTGATCATGGGCACGAACAAGACCCTCGCCCTTGGCGGCACGACCCTGGCGGCGGGGACCTTCGTGCGCGCCCGCACCCTCGACTGGCGCGAGATGGTCCTCCCCGGCGCCGCCTGCGCCCTGGGCGCGGTGATCGGCGGGGCCCTCACCTACCGGGTGAGCCGCGCGTGGGTGGGGCCGATGGTGGTGGTCCTGCTGGTGGCGATGTTCCTTTGGACGCTGCTGCGCCCTTCGCTCGGCGAGCTGCACGCGCCGAAGCACGCGGTCCACCACGAGCGGCTCTACGCCGCGCTCATCGCCCTCGCCCTCGGGGCCTACGACGGCTTCTTCGGGCCCGGTTCCGGCTCCATGCTCATCTTCGCCTTCGTCTCGGTGCTCGGCTTCGACTTCCTCCGGGCCTCGGCGCTGGCGAAGGCGGCGAACTTCGCCTCGGACTTCGCGGCCATGCTGCTCTTCCTCTCCCGGGGGTCCTGGGTGCCCGGCGTGGCGCTCACCCTCATGGTGGCGAACGCGGGGGGAGGCTACCTGGGCGCCCGCACAGCCCTGACCCGCGGCACGGGCTGGGTCCGGGCCTTCTTCCTCACGGTCGTGGGGGCCATGATCCTCCGCCTCGGATGGGTCTACCTCGGTTCCAGGTAGGCTGGTGCGAATGCCCCCCAAGCTCCCCCATCCGATTCTTGACCTGCTGGGAAGGTCCGCGCGCTTCCTCTACCTGCTCTGGGGGGGGATGTTCTTGCTGTCCATGAGCCTTTACGGGAGGCTGCGGCTGCCCGGGCTCCTCTGGCGCTGCCCCGGCCTCACGCGGTTCCTGCTGGGCCCCTGGGGCAAGGGGCTCGCCCTGGGCCTGGGCCTGGTGATGGCCACGGCGGCGCTCGTGGAGATCTGGGAGCTGGTGGACCGGCTCCTGGGGAAGTTCCTCGAGCATGAGGACCGCTGAAGCATCGCTTGGCCGGGAGCCCGCCCTTTGCGATGCTGGAGGATTGAACCCTCGGGCCTCTCAGAGCACCCCTAGGCGTTCCCAGGAGGGTTGCATGACCGACAGCGCGCGCCGCCGCGGCGGATCCGCGTTCATCTTCGCCGCAGGCTTGAGCGCCGCGCTGTCCGCCCAGAGCCCCCAGGTTCCGGCGGCGGACGCGGTGGGCGTCGGCCGGGCCGGGGCCGGCATCGCCTTCGGCCGCAGTCTCGAGGCCGCGACGCTGAACCCCGCCCTGCTGCCCACCTTGGAAGAGAAGGGGTCGGCATACCTGGCCGGAGGCTTGGAACTGCAGGCTGCCCAGATCACCCTCCAATCGAACCAGCACATCTCCGAGACCACGGACCGCAACCGCCTCCTGGCGGGGTTCGGCCTGGCCTGGAGGACTTCGGACAACCTCGGTTTCGGACTCAAGCTGGATCAACCCTGGGAGCGCCACGGCCTGCTTCCCGACGACGCGGCGGGCCGCTTCCGGGGGCGCGAACTCGACTTCGGCGCGCGCCGCTTGGAGGCGCAGGTCGGCTACGAGCTGCCCTCTTTGCCCGGCCTGAGCTTCGGCCTCGGCTTCGGCGTGACGCGCGTCTCCTTCACGGGCATCAACACGGTCCGGGCCCTGGTGCCCCAGGACGGGACCCAGCCTGCGGGCGGCTCCAACACGGTCCTCGGCCTCGCGGAACAGAGCCTTTCTGAAAGCGGCAGCGCGACGCGGCCCAGTTTCACCCTCGGCGCGCGCTGGGCCATCGATCCGCGCTGGACCCTCGGCGCCACTTACCAGTCCGAGGTGAAGGGCGACCTGTCCCTGTCCTCCGGCTTCTTCGGGGACGCCCGCTATTTCGGCGCGAACGGCTACCCGCCGGTGACGCCGGGCACCTCGGCCCAAGGCGCCGCGATGCTCGCCCTCTCCTCCGTGCAGCCGGGTGGGGGCGCCTTCCGCCTCCCGGAAAAGGCCTCGCTGGGCGTGCGCCACCGCGTGAACAACCTCTTCACCTGGGAGTTCGACCTGCGGGCCACGAAGGGCGGCCTCCGCATGCCCTTCTGGGCCAGCCTCGACACCCCCAGCGGCACCGAGCGGGCCCCGCAGCAGGTCCCCAGCGCGCGGCACACCATCGGATTCTCGGCCATGGGCGAGGTGGATCTCACCAAGCGGCTCGTCCTCCGCGGCGGCCTCGCCTACGATCCCGCCTTCACGGATGAGGACCGCGCCACCACCGTCCTGGGCGGCCAGGCCAGCGCCACGTTCAGCGTCGGCGCCACCTACAAGATCTGGGGCGGCGAGCTGAGCGCGGGCTACGCCTACCGTCAGTCCAGGGACGCCATCGTGCCCCAGGGCGCCGATGGCAACTGGAACCAGGGCGGCTACGCCGCCTCGGGCACGCCGGCCCGCATCGAAGGCATGGGGCATTTGGCCTCCGTCGGCTACAAGATCGTCTTCTGATGCGCTTCCTCGGCCCCCACGCCTGCGAGGAGGCCGTGCAGCGCGGCGAGTTGACGACGCTCTGGGTGGCCGAGGCCGCCTGGGGCCGCCTCGCGCCTTTGCGTGAGGCGGCCCGGGCCGCCGGCGTCGTCATCCATCGTGAGCCCATGGAGGCCCTGGACCGCCGCTCTGCGGGCGCCCGCCACCAGGGCGCAGTGGGCGAGGGCGCCGCCTTCGCCTACGCGCCCTTCGAGCAGATCCTCGCCGCCGTGCGTGAGAAGGCCGGGGCGGCGCTGGTGCTGGTGCTGGACGGCGTGACGGACCCGCACAACCTCGGCGCGGTCCTGCGTTCCGCGGCCGCGGCGGGCGTGGATGGCGTCGTGATCCCCGAGCGCCGCAGCGCGCAGGTGAACGAGACCGTGGTGCGCTCCAGCGCGGGCACCGCCGGCCGCGTCGCCGTGGCGCGCGTCGTCAACCTCGGGCGGGCCCTGGAAGACCTCAAGGACGCCGGAGCCTGGCTTTTCGGTCTCGCCGCCGGGGAGGGCTCCGTGAGCTACCTGGAGGAGCGTTTCGACTGCGCCACCGTGCTCGTCATGGGCGCGGAAGGCGAAGGCCTCCACCAGAAGATCGCTGAGCGCTGCGACCGGCTGCTCAGCATCCCCATGCCCGGACAGGTGGAGAGCCTCAATGTGTCCGCCGCCGCCGCCGTCGCCCTGTTCCGGGTGCTCGCCGTCCGGGCCGGCGGGAAGGCTGCGCGCTGAACTTTCCGCTTGAGGGCATCCCAAGCGCGTGATACCTTGCGAGTTCCCTGTCAGGGAAGTTCTGCCCCGCAGACGCTCTGACGGAAGGCCTTCCGGGGCCTTCGGGAGCCGCGCCCTCGAGGGGGAGCGGCCCGTCTTTCAGCACGCCGAGATGGCCGAGTGGTTAATGGCAGCAGACTGTAAATCTGCCGCGCTGACGCGCTACGGAGGTTCGAATCCTTCTCTCGGCACCACTACCGACGGGCCCGCCCGGCCCCTCGGCTTGGCGGGAATAGCTCAGTTGGTAGAGCGTCAGCCTTCCAAGCTGAATGTCGCGGGTTCGAACCCCGTTTCCCGCTCCATCGTTGCCGCCCCGGCGGCACGGAACCCAAGCCCACATAGCTCAGTGGCAGAGCACTTCCTTGGTAAGGAAGAGGTCACCAGTTCAATCCTGGTTGTGGGCTCCAGTCCGACTCCAGCAACACTTTTTTCATCCCTTTTCATCACCGAGGAGGTCCCCGTGGCCAAAGAGAAATTCGACCGCTCCAAACCCCACGTCAACATCGGCACCATCGGTCATGTGGACCACGGCAAGACCACGCTGACCGCCGCCATCGCGACGATCCTCTCCAAGAAGAACGGCGGCGTCGCGAAGTCCTACGACCAGATCGACTCCGCTCCCGAGGAGAAGGCGCGCGGGATCACCATCAACACCGCCCACGTGGAGTACGAGACGGAGGCGCGCCACTACGCGCACGTCGACTGCCCCGGCCACGCCGACTACGTGAAGAACATGATCACCGGCGCGGCCCAGATGGACGGCGCGATCCTCGTGGTCGCCGCCACCGACGGCCCCATGCCCCAGACCCGCGAGCACATCCTGCTCTCCCGCCAGGTGGGCGTGCCCAAGATCGTCGTCTTCATGAACAAGATCGACATCGCCGACCCCGAGCTCGCCGAGCTGGTCGAAATGGAGATCCGCGACCTGCTCTCCTCCTACCAGTTCCCCGGCGACGAGATCCCCATCGTCAAGGGCTCCGCCAAGCTCGCGCTTGAGGCGGGCGACCCCGCCAAGCCCGACGCCAAGTGCGTACTGGACCTGATGGACGCCGTCGACACCTACATCGACACCCCCGCCCGCGCCGTCGACAAGCCCTTCATCATGCCCGTCGAGGACGTGTTCACCATCACCGGCCGCGGCACGGTGGTGACGGGCCGCATCGAGGCCGGCATCGTCCGGGTCGGCGAGGAGATCGAGATCATCGGCATCCGCGACACCCAGAAGAAGGTCGTCACCGGCATCGAGATGTTCCGCAAGAGCCTCGACGAAGGCCGCGCGGGCGACAACGCGGGCATCCTGCTCCGCGGCATCGAGCGCAAGGATGTGGAGCGCGGCCAGGTGCTCGCCAAGCCCGGCAGCATCACGCCCCACACCAAGTTCACTGGCCAGGTCTACGTACTGACCAAGGAAGAGGGCGGCCGCCACACGCCGTTCTTCAACAACTACCGCCCCCAGTTCTACTTCCGCACCACGGACGTGACCGGCTCCATCAAGCTCGAAGCCGGCCGCGAAATGGTGATGCCCGGCGACAACGTGACCCTCGAGGTCGAGCTGATCTGCCCCATCGCCATGGACAAGGGCCTCAAGTTCGCCATCCGCGAAGGCGGCCGCACCGTCGGCGCCGGCAATGTGAGCGACATCCTCGCCTGACGATTTTTCTTAGGAGGATCACGCCATGCGCGAGATCATTCATCTCCAGTGCCAGGACTGCAAGCGCAAGAACTACAGCACCACCAAGAACAAGCGGACCACCACCGCTAAGCTGGAGTTCAACAAGTTCTGCCGCGCCTGCGGCGGCGTGAAGGTCCACCGCGAGGCCAAGGCCTAAGCACGCGGTACTCTGGTCGCCGCCCGGCCCCAGCTCCGCACGGGGCACCGGCCGGGCGGTTTCCACAGGGGAGTAGCTCAGCTGGTAGAGCAGCGGACTCCAAATCCGCAGGTCGCAGGTTCGATCCCTGTCTCCCCTGCCACCTTCCCTGGCCCCGGCGCGACTCCCGGGGCCAGGCCATTCTCAGACGCGCGACCCGGAGGGGGTTCCCTTGATCGGCACCATCAAGCGGCAGGCCAAAGACCTCATGGACGAGCTGAACCGGGTCGACTGGCCCGCCAAGCAGCAGGTCCTGAGCTCCACCTGGAGCACTGTCGCGATCTCGATCTTCGTGGGCTTCTTCCTCTGGGCCTGCGACTGGGTGCTCTCGAAGGGCGTCGGCTTCATCATCCCCGGCGGCCACTGAGATCCTGATCGCTGACCCTGGAGCCAGCCATGAACGACACACTCCAAGCCGCTCCCGCCCCTGCCACCGCCCGCCGGCTGGCCTGGTTCATCATCCACACCTACTCCGGCTACGAGGCCAAGGTGATGGAGAGCCTCCGCCAGCGCATCAAGATGGAGGCGCGGGAAGACCACTTCGGCGACATCCAGATCCCCGAAGAGACCTATGAAGAGATGAAGCAGGATCCCAAGTCCGGCAAGCGCGAGCGGATCCTGAAGAAGCGCAAGTCCTTCCCCGGCTACCTGCTGGTCCAGATCGCGGTGAACACCTCCTCCGAGATGGAGGACACCGACTGGCATCTGGTGCGCAACACCCCCAAGGTGACGAGCTTCGTGGGCGCCAACAAGAAGCGCCCCACGCCCCTCACCGACGAGGAGGTGCGCCAGATCATGAACCACCAGGAGGAGACGCAGGAGAAGCCCAAGCCGAAGTTCCACTTCGAGAAGGGCGAGAAGGTCCGCATCATCGACGGCCCCTTCGCGAACTTCGAAGGCGACGTGGAAGAGATCCACGAGGAGCGCAACACCATCCGCGTGATGGTCACCGTCTTCGGCCGCTCCACCCCCGTCGAGCTCGATTTCATCCAGGTCGAGAAGCGCTAGCTTCCGCCTGAATCCGGCGGAACAGCGGTAATCCTGCCGCCCCGCCCTACAAGGCAGAGTCGCCGGCATCCGCCGGAATCCCTGCGGAACAAGAGGAGCCACCCATGGCCAAGAAGATCACCGGATACATCAAGCTGCAGCTGCCCGCC
>DATJFC010000308.1:0-6163 GCA_035495995.1 Holophagaceae bacterium | reverse complement strand
ATTCGATCTACCAAGCGTGCCTGCTCCGCTTCCGGCCGATCATGATGACCACCATGGCCGCGCTCCTCGGCGGGATCCCGCTCGCGCTCGGCCGCGGCACCGGCTCCGAGCTGCGACGGCCGCTCGGGATCACCATCGTCGGCGGCCTCATCTTCAGCCAGGTGCTGACGCTCTACACGACGCCCGTGATCTATCTGGCCTTCGACCGGCTCGGCAAGCGCATCGCGGGGAAGGGCGCGGAAGACGCCGCGGAGACCTGCCTGGAGCCGCTGGGCGGGTCATGAGCCTCTCCTCGCCCTTCATCCGGCGGCCCGTCGCGACCACGCTTCTGATGGCGGCCGTGGCCCTCGCCGGCCTCATCGCCTACAGGCAGCTGCCGGTGTCTCCGTTGCCCCAGGTGGAGTACCCGACCATCTCGGTGTTCGCGGGGCTTCCCGGCGCCAGCCCGGACACCATGGCCTCGGCGGTGGCGACGCCGCTCGAGCGGCAATTCGGCCACATCGCCGGCGTCTCGGAGATGACCTCCGTGAGCTCGCAGGGCTCGACCTCCATCACGCTCCAGTTCGACCTGGACCGGAACGTGGACGCCGCGGGCCGGGACGTGCAGGCCGCCATCAACGCGGCCCGGGGCCAGCTGCCGACGAACCTGCCGAACAACCCCTCCTACCGGAAGGTGAACCCCGCCGACGCGCCGATCATGCTCCTCGCCATGACCTCGGACCGCATGCCGCGGGAGCGGCTCTACGACATCGCCTCCTCGGTCCTCCAGCAGAAGCTGTCCCAAGTCCCGGGTGTCGGGCAGGTGTCGGTCGGCGGCAGCTCGCTGCCTTCGGTGCGCGTGGACGCGGATCCCGCGGCCCTCAACGCGCGCGGGCTTTCGCTGGAGGATGTGCGGGCCGCGCTGTCCGCGGCCAACGCGAACCGGCCGAAGGGGAGCGTGGGCGGCGCGGACCGCTCCTGGTCGCTCGCGGCCTCGGACCAGCTCATGAAGGCGGACCAGTACCGGTCCCTCGTCATCTCCTACCGGGACGGCGCGGCGCTGCGGCTCGGGGACGTGGCGCGGGTCTCGGACGGCGTGGAGAACTCCCTCGCCGTGGGCCTCGCGAACGGCAAGCCCGCCGTGCTGCTCGTCATCTTCCGCCAGCCCGGCGCCAACATCATCGAGACCGTGGACCGCATCCGGGCCATGCTGCCGCAGTTCCAGGCCTCGGTGCCGCCCATGGTGGACCTCCGCGTCGTGATGGACGCCACGCGTACCATCCGAGCCTCGGTCCACGATGTCGAGGTCGCGCTGCTGATCTCCATCTGCCTGGTGATCCTCGTCGTGTTCGCCTTCCTGCGCAGCGTCCGGTCCACCTTCATCCCGAGCGTCGCCGTGCCCATCTCCCTCATCGGCACCTTCGGCGTCATGTACCTCCTGGGCTACAGCATCGACAACCTCTCGCTGATGGCGATGACCGTGGCGACGGGCTTCGTGGTGGACGACGCCATCGTCGTGGTGGAGAACATCACGCGGCACATCGAGCGGGGCATGGCGCCGATGGAGGCCGCCCTCACCGGCGCGCGGGAGATCGGCTTCACGGTGCTCTCCATGAGCCTGTCCCTAGTGGCGGTCTTCATCCCGATCCTGCTCATGGGCGGCATCGTGGGCCGGCTCTTCCGGGAGTTCGCCGTGGTGCTGGCCACGGCCATCGGAGTGTCGCTCCTCGTCTCGCTCACGGCGACGCCCATGATGTGCGCGCGCCTGCTCCGGAACGAGGCCCGCGCGGCGCACGGCCGCGCCTACATGGCCAGCGAGCGCGCCTTCCAAGCCGTCCACCGAAAGTACGAGACGAGCCTCGCCTGGGTGCTGCGGCACCCGTTCGCGACGGCCATGGTCTGGATCGCCACGGTCGCGGTGACGATCGGGCTCTACATCCTGATCCCGAAGGGCTTCTTCCCCCAGCAGGACACGGGCCGCATGGCGGGCTCCATCGTGGCGGACCAGAGCGCCTCCTTCCAGTCCATGGAAGCGAAGCTCCGCCAGTTCGCGAAGATCGTCGGCGAGGACCCGGCCGTGGAGAATGTCATGGCCTTCGCCGGCGGCGGCGCCTCGAACAGCGCCCGGATGTTCGTCTCGCTCAAGCCGCTGAACGAGCGCGACGCCAACGCCGACAAGGTCATCGCGCGGCTGCGGGGCAAGCTGGCGAAGATCCCCGGCGCGAATCTCTACCTGCAGGCCGTCCAGGACATCCGCGTCGGCGGCCGCGCCAGCAGCGCCCAGTACCAGTACACGCTCCGGGGCGAGGACACGGCGGAGCTGCTGGCCTGGGCGCCGCGGGTCTACGAGAAGCTGCGGAGCCTGCCGCAGATCGCCGACGTCAACACCGACCAGCAGAATGGCGGCCTGGCGGCGACGCTCTCCATCGACCGGGACACGGCCGCGCGCCTGGGCGTCACGCCGAAGATGATCGACGACACGCTCTACGACGCCTTCGGCCAGCGGCCCGTCTCCACCATGTACGCGGCGCTGAACCAGTACCACGTGATCCTGGAGGCCGACCCGGCTCTCGGCCAGACGCCCGAGGCGCTGAACCAGATCCAGGTGCGCAGCTCCTCCGGTGAGCTGGTGCCCCTCGGCGCCTTCGCGCGCTACGAGCGCGGCAGCGCGGCGCTGGCGGTGAACCACCAGGGCCAGTTCCCGGCCGTCACCATCTCCTTCAACCTGCCGCCCGGCGCGGCCCTGGGCGACGCGGTGGCCGCGATCGCCAAGGCCGTGGAGGGCATGCATCTGCCCGCCAGCATCCGCGGCACGCAGATGGGCACGGCCCAGGCCTTCCAGGCCTCGCTGTCCAGCGAGCCGATCCTCATCCTCGCCGCGCTGATCGTCGTCTTCATCGTGCTCGGCGTGCTTTACGAAAGCCTCATCCACCCCGTCACGATCCTGTCCACGCTGCCCTCCGCCGGCGTGGGCGCGCTGCTGGCCCTGCTGGCCTGCCGCATGGAGCTGAGCATCATCGGCATCATCGGCATCATCCTGCTCATCGGCATCGTGAAGAAGAACGCGATCCTCATGATCGATTTCGCCATCGAGGTCGAGCGGAAGGAGGGGCTCAGCCCCGACGAGGCCATCTTCAAGGCCTGCCTGCTGCGATTCCGGCCCATCACGATGACCACCATGGCGGCCTTGCTGGGCGGCCTGCCGCTGGCCCTCGGCATGGGCATGGGCGCCGAGCTGCGCCGCCCCCTCGGCGTCGCCATCGTCGGCGGCCTCGCCTTGAGCCAGCTGCTCACGCTGTACACGACGCCCGTGATCTACCTCTACCTCGACCGTTTCCGGCTCTGGTTCCGCGTCGGGTGGGGCCGCCTATCCGCGCGTCGGGCGGCGGCGGCGCCATGAGCGGCGCGCGTGGCTCCAGATTTCCGCTTGCACCCGCTTCCGCCCTGGATAAACTGGATTCCTTGGGTTCCTTAGCTCAGTTGGTTAGAGCAGCTGACTCTTAATCAGCGGGTCCCCGGTTCGAGTCCGGGAGGAACCACCACTCACAGGCCGCCCCATGGGCGGCCTGTTCCGTTCCACCCCGGCCATGCGTGTGACAAAACCCGCACACTTCACTTTTCACAAGGTGGTGACGGTGCGGACGCAACCTTCGAAGGGATGGGGGCATCCAATAGGCAACCCACCCGTTCCGGAGACCCGCATGCCCAAGGGACTCGCACGCACTGAACCCATCGGACTCTGGCGCGTCGGCGCATCGGCGGCCGAGCGCGTGCAGGCGGCCCGGCGCTGGGCGGCGCGGCTGCTGGAGATCCCGGATTCGCCGCCGCCCTTCCACGGCGAGCAGGCCGCGGCGGCGGGCAGCGCCTCCTAGGCGGCGCGGTTTCGCCTAACCGCGCTTCGGCTATCTCCCGTAGGCTGGGGGCCACCCCCGCCCCGGAGCCCGAATGCGACCCTGCGCGTTGTCCGCCCTGACCCTCGCCCTTTGTCTCGATGCCGGCACGCCGCCCCTCCTGATCCAGCATCCGACGATGTCGCGCACGCGCATCGCGTTCGACTACGCGGGCCAGCTCTGGGACATCCCCCGCGAGGGCGGCACCGCGCGGAGGCTCGTGGCCGGCGCGGGCCAATGCCTCAACCCCATCTATTCTCCCGACGGGAGCCGCATCGCGTTCACGGCGCGCTTCGACGGGAACTACGATGTCTATGTCGTCTCCGCCTCCGGCGGCGAGCCTCAGCGGCTCACCTACCATCCCGGCCCTGACAAGGCCCTGGGCTGGTCGCCGGACGGCAAACGGGTGCTCTTCAGCTCCTTCCGCGCGACGCCGCGGGACCTGCCCCAGCTCTACACGGTGGCCGCCACCGGCGGGCCCGCGGAGCAGCTACCCCTGCCTTCGGGCAACGAGGCCAGCTATTCGCCCGACGGGACCCGTCTCGCCTACACGCCTTTCCCGCAGTGGCAGCCCGCCTGGAAGAAATACCGCGGCGGCCAGACCGCGCGCGTGTGGATCGCCGACCTCGCCGATTCCAGCATCGTGAAGATCCCCCGCGACAACTCCAACGACCGCGATCCCATGTGGGTGGGCGATTCGGTCTACTTCCTCTCCGACCGCGGCGGCCCGGTCACGCTCTGCGCCTACGATCCGAAGACCGGCGCGGTGCGCGAGGCCGTGAAGAACCCCGGCGGCTTCGACATCTCCTCCGCTTCCGCCGGCCCGGGCGGCATCGTCTACAGCCAGTTCGGCGCCCTGCATGTCTACGACACCGCCTCGGGGCGGGAAGCGGCCGTGCCCGTCTCCATCGCCGCGGACCTGCCGGAGCTGCGGCCCCATTTCGAGAAGGTGGACCCGCACCAGGTGCTCCACGCGGCTCTTTCCCCCAGCGGCAAGCGCGCGCTCTTCGAGGTCCGCGGCGAGATCCTCTCCGTGCCCGCGGAAAAGGGCGACGCCCGGAACCTCACGCGCAGCCCCGGCGTGGCGGATCGCGATCCGGCCTGGTCGCCCGACGGGAAGTGGGTCGCCTGGTTCTCGGACGAATCCGGAGAATACGCGCTCCACCTGCGCGCGCCGGACGGTCTCGGGCCCGTGCGCAAGATCAGCCTGGGCGAGCCGCCTTCGTATTTCTACGGGCCCCGCTGGTCGCCGGACAGCCGGAAGATCGCCTACACGGACAAGCGCTTGAACCTGTGGGTGGTGGACATCGACCACCCGGCGCCGGTGAAGGTGGACACGGACCTCTACGACACGCCCTCCAGCTACCTGGATCCGAGCTGGTCGCCGGACAGCCGCTGGGTGGCCTACGCGAAGCAGCTGCCGAACCACTTCCACGGCGTCTTCGTCTACGACCTCGACGGCAAGGCGGCGCACCCGGTTTCCGACGGCCGCAGCGATGCCTTCTCGCCCCGCTTCGACAAGAACGGGAAGTACCTCTACTTCCTCGCGAGCACCGACGAAGGGCTCGCGAACGGCTGGCTGGACATGACGAGTCTCGGCCGCCCCGTCAGCAGCGCGCCCTATGCGGCCGTGCTGCGCAAGGACCTGCCCTCGCCGCTGGCGCCGGAGAGCGATGAGGAGAGCCCGAAGCCGGAAGAGGACGCCAAGGCCGACAAGAAGGACGCGAAGAAGGACGACGCCAAGAAAGACGACGCGAAGGCGCCCGCGCCCGTCCGCATCGACTTCGAGGGCCTGGACCAGCGCATCGTGAGCCTCCCCGTCCCGGCGGCGAACTACGCGGATCTCGAAGCGGGCGCCGAAGGGACGGTCTTCCTCGCTTCGGGCCCCGTGGCCATCACGGACGAGGCCGCGGTGGACGGCAAGCCGCCCACGCTGGATGTCACGCGCTTCGACCTCAAGGCCCGCAAGCCCGAGAAGGTGCTCGAAGGCGTCGACGCCTTCACCGGCGCCTACGGCGGCCTCCTCACCTTCCAGGTCTCGGCCGACGGCTCCAAGCTGCTCTACGCCCAGGACGGCAAGTGGGCCATCGTGGATTCCTCGAAGGCCGCCAAGCCCGGCGAAGGCGCGCTGCCGCTAGACGGGGTCCAGTTCGCGACGGATCCCCGCGCGGAATGGCGGCAGATGTACCGCGAGGTCTGGCGCATCGAGCGGGACTTCTTCTACGATCCGAACCACCACGGCCTCGATCTCGCGAAGGCGGAGAAGCTCTACGAGCCCTTCGTCGGCGGCATCG
>DATJFC010000307.1:0-2044 GCA_035495995.1 Holophagaceae bacterium | reverse complement strand
GACTCCAGTCCGTAGTGGAGGAGGCCCATCGTCAGCACGCCGTCCACATCCGTGCAGACGAGGCGGATCTTCGCGAGGCGGGCTTCGAGGTCGGAGGGCATGGGGTGATTCTGCGCCCGTTCGGCGACAATGGGGAAGGAGGTCCCATGCCTGGTTTCATCCCTGTCGAAGAGGCCGCCGCGCTCCTGGACGCGGGCGCGCTCGTGGTGGATGTGCGCACCCCCGGCGAGTGGGAGGAGGGTCACGCGGAAGCCAGCCTGCTCTTGCCCCTGAATGAACTGCCCGCGCGTTTCGGCGAGCTGCCCAAGGAGCGGGCGCTCCTCATGGTCTGCCGCAGCGGCGGCCGCAGCGAGCAGGCGGCGATGTTCCTCCAGGCCATGGGCTACGAGCGGGTCTTCAACCTCGGCCCCTGGCAGCGGAATCCGCGGCATCAGGGCTGAGGGGGCTCCCTCCGGGTCCAGCGCCAGAGCAACCAGGCGGCGCTGCCGAGCATGCCCAGCCAGCCCAGGATGTGGACATTCCGGGCGATGGCGATGTCGCTCTGGAGGCAGCCCCAGCGCAGGAAGAGGTTGAGCCAGTCGTGCTCGCCGCCGCCCACCAGCGGCAGCACCTGCGCGCGCGCGTCCGCCATGTAGCGGGCGATGTTGTGGAAGTTCTGGAAGAACCAGCAGGCGGCCAGCGCTGCGCCCGCGGCCTGGCGCCTCGCCCAGGCCGCGGCCAGGACGAGCAAGGGCACGATGAGTTGCATGAGCGTGCCGCCGAGGATGGTGAGGGTCTCCCATCCGAAGATCCCGAAAAGCGGATGACCTGCCTCGTGGAAGACGAGGTTGAGGCTGTCCAGCACGGGGACCCAGGTCTGGGATGAAAGGCCATCCACCAGCGCCACGAGGAGCATCGCCGCCAGCGCGGAAGCCGTGGCCACTGTGCCGCCGCCTTCCCAAGGGCTGGCCAGGGTTTCGCTCAAACGCTCTTTCAGGTCTTCCAGCATGGCTTCGAGCATGACGGACCCAGCCTGGGCTGGACAGGGAGAGCGGCGTAGGCGCATCCTGCGGTCATTCCCACAGGCACCCGTGCCCCGTCCCGAGACGCGCCCACCGAAAGGCTCCCGCGCTGCCCCCGGCCTCCTCACGGCCGGAGCGCGGTCCACGCGGGTGATGCTGCTGGCCGTCATGGCGACCCTCGCCCTCGGCGGCTGGGGCCTGCATGTGATGCAGGTGCAGTTCCGTCTCGAGCTCGCCAACCGCCTCGGCACGGGTCTCGACGCGATGGCGGCGGGGCTGGAGACCTGGCGCTCCCAGCGCGTGCGGGAAGTCCAGGGCTGGGCGGCCCATGACGAAGTGGTCGCGGCGCTGGATGCGGCGCCCGGGCCCGGCCGCGCCAAGGCTTTGAACCATCTGGACCGCGAGCTGGACTTCTCCTGCCACGCGATGGGCTACCTGGGCTACCTGCTCCTGGACGCGCAGGGCCGCGTGCTGATCCCCGCGGGGGCGCCCGCGCCGGAAGCGGCTGAAGAGCGCGAAGCCGTGGGCGCCGGGCGCCCTTGGCTGACGCACCCATTCCTGGGCCGGGTCCAGGATCTGCCCGGCACGGAGCGGCCCCTCATCGATGTGAGCGCGCCCGTGCGGAACGCCCGCGGCGGCCTCGCCGGCGTGCTCGTGCTGCGCATGCCGGGCGACGCGCTGAGCCGCGAGCTGGCGGGAGGGCAGCCGGGGCGGACCGGCGAGACGCTCGCCTTCGACCGTTCCGGTCGCCTGCTCAGCGACAGCCGCTTCGAGGACCAGGTCCGCGGCGCGGGGCTCATCGGCAGCGATCCGGTGAAGGACCGCGCGCTCCTGCAGCTCGTGCTCCGCGACCCCGGCGGAGATCTCGTCAAAGGCTTCAAGGCCCCCTCCGCGCCGGGCACCTGGCTCCTCACGCGCGATGTCGCCCAGGCCGTCGCGGGGCAGAGGGGCGAGGATCTCGACGGCTACCGCGATTACCGGGGGGTCCTGGCGGTCGGCGCCTGGCGGTGGGTGGAGGGCATGGACCTGGGCCTCACCATGAA
>DATJFC010000306.1:0-4128 GCA_035495995.1 Holophagaceae bacterium | reverse complement strand
TGATGAGCTTCCAGGGTCGACAGGATCTCGTCCGCGGCCTCGTCGCTGGAGCCGCCGTCGAAGCTTAGGAGGATCAGTTTCTGGCTCTTCGGCCCCCGCGTGAGGTTGAAGGCGCCGCCGGCGCCGGGCCAGGTCCCCGCTTCGAGGGCTGGAAGGAGCGGCGGAGGCGCCACGGGCTGGATCGGGGAGGGCTTCAAAGCTTCGCGGGAAGGCGGCTGGGCCTTCGCGGCTCGCGTCGGGGCCGGGGCGGGCCGCGCCGGCGCTGGGTGGACCGCCCGGGCGGCCGCCCGTGGCGGGGGCGGAGCCGCCTTGCGCGCGATCAGGAGCGCCTCGTCCGAGCCCTTGCCGCGGATCACCCAGGTGGCGAGGAGGTGGCCTTCGGCATCCTTCAGCGTCACGGGCTCGCCCTTCACGGGGCTCCGCAGCTCCCAGTGGACGGGCCCGAAGTCCGCCGCGGTGGACACGCCCGTGGAGGGTCCGGACAGGCGCAGTTCGGTGGGGTGGTCCAGCTCTCCGTCGATGACGATGTAGTCGCCCATGCGGTGCCAGGACCAGGCCGCGCGATCGGCCCTCACGGCGGCGGCGGAAGGCGGTTTGGAGGTTCCGCAGGCGAGCAGGCCCGCCAAGGCGAGAAGGGATGCGGAGCGGAGCCCTCTCATGCCGGCCTGCAGAGGGCCCAGTAGTTGGCCTTCTCCCGCACCTTCACCCAGGCCACGGCGAAGCCGGCGGCGGCGAGTTCCTCGCAGGCCCATTGGGCCAGCAGCTCCGTGGTGGGATTGCGCGATTTCAAACGGGCCTGGTCGTTGAGCACGGTGTAGTCGAGGCCTTCCACCCAGGCGTCGAGGGCCGCGGCGAAGGCGCCTTCCCGCGCCTCGTCCTCCAGCAGGACGGCGGCTTCCACCATCCAGTTGTGCCCGTGCCGCGCTTCCACGAAGTAGGGCTCCTCATGGAAGTGGTCCGCCACGAAGGGGCGGCGCTGGGAGAGGAGGAAGGCCATGCGCCAGTTTAGATCGGCGGGCCGCCTCCCGGCTTGAGTCCCGGCATGAATTGTTGCGAAGGCTAGTCCCCGAGCTCCGCGCGGAGCGCTTCCAAGAAGGAGAGCATCGCCCTCTGCCGCGCCTCCGCGAGGCGGCGGCCCTCATCCGTAGTCATGAGGCCGCTGAGCTTCATCAGCTTCTTGAAGAAGTGGTCCAGGGTGTAGGCCTTGTCGTCCAGGCCGCGCCGTTCCGCCCAGGGATCCTCCGGATGCCAGAGGCGGGAACGGAAGCTGGCACCGGTGGCGAAGACGCGGGCGACGCCGATGGCGCCGAGGGCCTCGAGGCGGTCGGCGTCCTGCACCACGCGGGCCTCCAGCGTCTCGGCGTCGGTGGCGCCGCTCCAGCTGTGGGCGGCGATGGCGTGGACGATGGCGTCGGACTTGGCGGCGAGCCCCGGGATCTCCGCGCACCAGGCGGCCGCGAGCTCCGCGCTCAGTTCCGCCGTGCGGGGCGATTCGGGATGGTTCTTCGGGCGGTAGACGAGGTCGTGCAGCAGGGCGCCGGCGACGGCCGCATCAAGATCCGCGCCTTCGGCTTCGGCGATGCGGCCCGCGAGGCGCGCCACGCGGAGGATGTGCGCGAGGTCGTGGGCGCCATCCCGCTCGAAGGGTTCCGCCTCCAGATGGGTTTCGAGCTTCGCCCGCAAGGCGGGATACCAGGCCAAGTCTTCCATGCGCATCGTTCCAGGCTAACGCGGCATCGAAGGAGGAAGGCCCAGGACGCGACGACCCGCGCGGATCCTGGCATCCTGATATGTCACGGAGTTCTGGATGATGCGGTTCCTGCGGCGCCTGCTTCCCATGGTCATCGCCCTGCCTGCTTTCGCGCAGGCCGGCTTCAACCCGGTCACTTCCGTGAAACTGGCCTTCGACAAGGGCGCGGTGGTGGCGGAGGCGCCCGAAGGCGCGCACCTGAAAGCCGCCTTCATGAAGGTGGAGAAGCTGGAGGGCCCCGGCACCATCACCCTTGGCGCGATGACGCCCACCAACGCGAAGGATGAGCTGGGCGACGGCATCTGGCACGGCCCCGTGCGCATTCCGGTCAAGGGCGAGGGTCTCTCCGGCACGGTGAAGCTGAGCGTCACCTACCAGCCCTGCACCGAAGGCGTGGGCGGCGTCTGCTTCGCGCCCACCACGCGGGAGCTGGAAGTGCCCGCGTCGGCCATCCCGAGCGATAAGCCCGCGGTGAAAGCGGCGCCCAAGCCAGCGCCCGTGGAGGCCCCGAAGGCGACGGCTATCGCCGCGCCCGCGCCGGCTGCTCCCGTGGCCGCGCCCTTCATCACAGCGCCCGCGCCTCAGCCCACGCCAGCTTCAGGCAGCCTGCTCTGGCTGCTCATCGCCGCCTTCGGATGGGGCATCGTCGCCTCGCTGACGCCCTGCGTGCTGCCGATGATCCCCATCACGATGGCCATCATCGGCGCCAAAGGCGGCGGCAAGCTGCGCGGCCTGATGCTGAGCCTCACGCTCGTGCTGGGCATGGCCCTCACCTACACGATCCTCGGCGTCGTCGCGGCGCGCACGGGCGCGGCCTTCGGCGCGGCGGCCCAGAAGCCGGCCTTCCTCGTGCCGGTGGCACTCCTCTTCACCGCGCTGGCGCTGTCGCTCTTCGGCGCTTTCGAGATCAGCCTGCCTTCTTCGCTCCAGACGAAGCTCCAGGGCGGCGCCCGGAAAGGCTTCGGCGGCGCCTTCTTCATGGGCCTCATCCTCGGCCCCATCTCGGCGCCCTGCGTCGGACCCTTCATCGGCGCCCAGCTCATCCAGATCGCCCAGCGCGGCGAGGTGGCCGTGGGCGCGCTGACGCTCTTCGTCTTCGCCCTCGGCATGGGCGTGCTGTTCGTCATCGGCGGCACCGCCAGCGCCGCCCTGCCCCGCAGCGGCGACTGGCTCACGCGCCTGAAGCAGATCATGGGCGTCGTGGTCCTCGGCTTCGCCGCGTGGACGCTGCGCTACCTCGTCCCGGACTGGGCCGACTGGGCCATGTGGTCGCTGGTATCCCTGCTGGCCGCGGCCGTGCTGGGCGCCTTCGAGCCCGCCGCGGGTCTCGTGGCCGGGTTCCGCAAAGGCCTCAGCATCCTCGCCCTCGTCTGCGGCGCGCTCGCGGGCCTGCGGGGCCTGGAGGCGGGCTTCGGCGTGAAGCTGCTGCCTTCCGGCGGCGCCGTCGAGGCCCCGGCCCAGGAGAGCCTGTGGATGTCCCAGGACCTCGAAGGCGCCCTCGCGAAGGCGAAGGCGGAGCACAAGGTCGTGCTCGTGGACATCTACGCGAAGTGGTGCGCCCAGTGCCACGAGCTGGACGAGAAGACCTGGCCCGATCCTGAAGTGAAGGCCTGGATCCAGGCCAACGCCATCGCCGTGCGCATCGATACCGACGCCGAGCGGAAGGACCTCGCCGCGAAGCTGAAGATCGGCAGCTACCCCACCGTGCTCCTGCTCGACGCCGATGGCCAGGAGCAGAAGCGCATCCTCGGCTTCCAGCCCCCGGCGGACGTGCTGGCCTGGCTGAAGGGGCGTTAGTTCGAGCCTGCTGAGGGCTCCGGCAGGAACTTCGCCAGCGTCGCTTCCAGCCCCTCGCCCCTGAGGCTTTCGCCCATGGCGACGATCCTGCCGTCGGGCCCCACGAGGATGGGCTTGGGGATGCCTGTGACGGCGAAGGCCTTGGCCAGGTCGCTCGCGAAGCCCTTCTCCACGAAGGCGTGGTGCCAGGGCATGGGGTGGGCGGCGTCCTTGCGGTAGGGCGCCACATCGGCGGCCTTCTGGTCGAAGGAGAGGCTCAGCACTTCGAGCCCGCGCCCGTGGAACTTCGCGTAGGCCTCGTGCAGCTTGGGCATCTCGGCGCGGCAGGGTCCGCACCAGGTGGCCCAGAAATCCAGCATCAGGAACTTGCCCTTGAAGGAGGCCGGCGAATAGACCGTCTTCGAGTCGTCCAGCGCGGCGATCTGGAAGGCGGGCACCGGCGCGCCCACCGCGACTTTGCCCGTGGCGGCGATCTGGGCCTCCAGCCTGGCGTAGATGGGCAGGCCGGGCCGCGCGGCTTCGAGCGTTGCGAGCCTGGCCTTGGCCTCGTCGGCCTTGCCTTCGTAGATCAGCAGCGCGAG
>DATJFC010000305.1:0-7962 GCA_035495995.1 Holophagaceae bacterium | reverse complement strand
CTGCCCGAGGTGGCGAAGGTGAATACCGAGTAGGCGCCGCTGGAATGGCTGTGGATATTGATGCCGCTCAGGCCCAGGCGGGCGCACTCGCACATGAAGTCCGTGCACCAGAGCGCCGAGGCGAAGGTGTCGCTGACGCCGTAGGCGCCTAGGCAGGACACGGAGTTCACCTCGTCCAGGCGGAAGGGGACGCCGACGGCCGTGGCTTCAGGCACATAGGTGGCGAGGCTTGGGACCGCGAGCTGGATCGTGGCCTCGCTCAGCAGCATTTCCGGCGTCGGGGGCGTCTTCCCGCCGCAAACGGAATAGGGGTAGTGGTGCTGCGTGACCATGGCGAGGCTGGGCGCTTCCGCGTCCAAGAAGGCCTGCAGGGACACCAGGTGCGAGAGGCCCGCCCAGGACGGGGCCGCGAAGGGGTTGGGTCCAGGCAGCACGCTGGGGACCAACTTCGCCTTCCATGTGTCGAAGTCCTGGATGTACGCGGGTAGGTAGTAATTCGCGGGGCGGTCGCCGTTCACCCGGTAGAGGTCGGGCTCATTGCCAAGCTCCCAGGCGATGACCGAGCCCGCGGGCATGGCCGCGCGGTAGGCCGCTGCCTGGTCCGCGGTGAGCTGCGGATCATCCGCTCCGAAGTTGAGGCCGAGGATGAACTCGGCCCCTGTCGCCCCGCGCACCGCCGCGAAGGGATCCACGACTCCCGGCGTGGGCTCGCCGGTCCTGTCGGTGCTGTTGCCGCCGATGCGCAGCACCAGCGGGCCGTTGCCGTACGCGTCGAGGTTGCGCAGCAGCTGGACATAGGCGGGGTTCAGGGGCGCGGGCGCCTGGCCCATCATGTCCTGCGCCTCTCCCCATTCGTGGGAGAGGCCCAAGAAGGAGGGCGACACCGGGATGGCGTCGCCGGCGGGGTCCACGGTGGCCGTGGCGTTGGGCGGAAGGGGTTTCTGCGCCGCCGGCGGCGCGGAGGTGGACATGCCGCCCCCGCAGCCGAGGGCCAGGATGCAGAGGCAGGCGATCCACCAGCGCTTCACGGGAACTCCGATCCTCCCAAGTGTGAGTGGCCCCGGATTCCGCGGCAATGGCGGTCGGCCGCTCACAGCGTCGCCTGGGTCTCGGGCTTCAGGGGCTCGGACCAGAGATAGCCGCCGCGACCCACGCCGCCCACGGTGAGGATGGGGACTTCGGGGCCGGCCTCCATCAGCTTCTTCCGCAGGTTCGCGATGTGGACGTTCAGTTTGCGCGAGGAGCCCGGCGTCTCCTGGCCCCACGCCAGCTGCAGCAGCTCCTCGCGGGAAAAGGGGACGCCAGGGTTGGAGGTGAGGATCTGCACGAGCCGGAATTCCAGCGCCGTGAGGTTGAGCGAGCGGCCTCCGGCGTAGACCTGCTGGCGGCGGTGGTGGATGAGGTAGGGTCCGGAGCGGAAGGCGGCCGTCTCGGTGTGGACGCCGGTGCGGCGCAGGATGGCGCGGACGCGGGCCACGAGTTCCAGCGTGGAGAAGGGCTTGGTCATGTAGTCGTCCGCGCCCGCGCCGAGGCCCTGCACGCGGTCCCGCTCGGCGCCACGCGCGGTGAGCATGAGCACGGGGAGGCCGTTGCCGCTCTGGCGCAGCTGGCTCAGGACCTGGAAGCCGTCCACCTTCGGCAGCATCAGGTCCAGCACCAGCAGGTCGAAGCCGCCCTTCCGCAACCGCTCCAGCGCTTCGGCCCCGTCCTCCGCGGTCTCCACCGAGAAGCCTTCGAAGCGGAGGTTGTTCGCCAGAAGCTCGCGCATCTGGGGCTCGTCCTCGACCAGGAGCAGGTGGATCATCGGCGGCTTTCTCCCGCGTCCATCATGATCGCGGAATGCTCAGGACGGTCGTCAGGCCCGCGCCCGGGTCGCTGGAAAGCTCCAGGCCCCAGCCCTCCTGCTTCGCCAGCAGGAAGAGCAGCGAAAGGCCGAGGCCCTGGCCCGGCGTGGCGAAGCCCTCCTCGCCCTCCGCGCGCAGGCGCTGGAAGGGGCGACCCAGCGCGTCCAGCGCGGCTTGGTCGAGGCCCGGCCCCCGGTCGGACACCTGGATGCGGAGCGCGCCCTTTGCGGCTTCCGTGCGCAGCGCGGCATCGCCCCGCCCATGGTGGCAGGCGTTCTCCAGCAAGGTCTGGAGCGCGCTGTGGAGGGAGGGCTCGTGGGCGGAACCCGCGGCCTCCGCCACTTCGATGGAGAGCCTGCGGCCTCCTTCCCCGAAGGCGGGAGCCATCTCCTCCGCGAGATCGCGGAACCAGGAGGGCGGGATCGGCTGGCGGTCCTCCGCGCCGCCATCCGGCTGCAGGCCGCGCAGGCCGCGCTCGATGAGATGCGTGAGCTCGTCCACTTCCTGCCCCAGCCGCATCAGCTCCTGGCGGGCTCGCGCCGGTTCCAGGCTGCCCATGCGCAGCGAATCGCAGCGGAGCTTGTGCAGCGCCAGCGGCGTCTTGAGGCTGTGGGTGAGGGAGGCCACGCGGTCCGCGGCGAGGCGTTCGCGCCGTCCTGACGCGCGGCGGAGCCAGAATCCGGAGAGCAGCGCCAGCGCGATGGCCGCCGCGACGCCCCAGGCGAGGCGGCGCTGCTCGGCGAGTTCGCGGTCCCAGGCCTCGGCTTCCGCCGGCCAGGGCTGGCAGATCATCTCCCAGTCCGGGCCTAGGTCCGTGCTCGTCAGGCTGATGTTCCAGCGGTGGAGCTCCGAGCCGGGCCAGGCTTGGAGATGGGGCGGCATGAAGGGGGACGGGTCCGCGGGCGCGGGCCCGTGGAGGGCGGGATCGAAGCGCCAGACGCCGAAGCGCACGCGCGGGTGGGGGCCGAGGGCGAGGCGCAGATGGCGCTCCACCGCACCGCTGCCGATGACCCACCGCTTGATGAAGATCCAGTCCGGCCCCGGCAGGACGAGGGAAGGGACGGTGGCGGCGTCGGGATCCATCTCCGGCGGCGGGTTCCACTTGGCGCCGCTCTGCATGGCCGCCCGCGCCCAGGAAGAGAAGCGCGCCGCCAGCGGCGAATCGGAGGGCGCGAGCGCGCCGTCCTCGGGCATGAGCACCCAGGCGGGGTCGCGGCGGTTCACCACCGCGGCCACCGTGGGATTCGCCTCCAGCAGGGATTGGATCTCCTTGGGGTCCGAAGGGAAGCGCGCGCTGAGGCGCGGCATCTCCACGAAGAGGTGCTCCACCGCGTCCGGCTCCTCCACGACGCTTTCCTGCCAGGCCTGGAAGCGCTTCTGCTCCTGCTGGCGCGTCCACACCTGGGGCGCGCGCACGAGCAGCGTGGCCAGGCTCGCGAGGGCGAGCACGATGAGCGCGAGGCCGGAACCGCGTTGCAGGCCCCGCTGCCACGAAGGGCGGGAGCGCCGGCCCTGGGGCCGGAAACGGCTGATGACGCGGCGGGGCATCCGCCATTATCAGGGCCCTTCCCGGAAATCCGCGCGGTCCCCTCGGCGAGGCGCCCGGTCGCCCTTTCGCGGCTCTCCACCCGAGAAGCCTCCGACTTTCGGCCATGGTCCTCACCTGCGGGCCCGTCCCGCTCCCACTCGCATGGCTCGCGGAGGTGGAGCCTCCTCGAAGGTTCAAATCCTGCCTGCCGTTCCCTTTAGGGAAAGAAAAGTGCCCGACGAATCGGACCCTTCGATTGGTAGGGGGAATCTACAGCGGATGGGCCTTCCCCTTGGGGCCTGGATGGAGGGTCTTCGCTCAAAGAATCCGTATCCCTGGAGACCTGCGCGACCTTCGGCCCTTCCTGCGGGGATTGCCAAAGAGGGAATGGAACAGAGAACGATGCGGGGGAAGAAGGGAAGCGCTATAGTCAGCACGAGCAACCCAAGGGGCACTCGATGGGCGACCGGTCGCTCGATGCTGAGGGAATCCATCTGCTCCTTCATGAGGAAGGTCGGTTCCTGGCATTCCTCCGGAATCGCCTGGGAAACCCTGACCTCGCCCAGGACATCCTTCAGGCCGCTTACCTTAAAAGCCTCGAAAAGGGCTCCCAGGTCCACTCTGAGGACAACATCGTCGCCTGGTTCTACACCCTCCTCCGGCACGCCATTGCCGACCATTTCCGCTCTGGCCAGCGTCAGACCCAGAATTCCGAGGCACTCGAGCTGCTTCAGGCCCCTGAGGATCCGGATCTGCGGAATTCCAGCGAGGATTGCGTCCGGGTGGCCATGCGGAGCCTCAGGCCCGATGATGCCCAGCTCATTGAATGGGCGGATTTGAATGGAGTCGAGGTATCCGAGATCAGCGCTCGCATGGCGACCTCACCTCAAATCATCTCCCAGCGCCTATTCCGGGCCCGGCACGCCCTCCGTGCACGCCTCCAGGAGCTGTGCCAGTCCTGCACCGCCACCAAGTGCCTCTACTGCAAGTGCCCCGGGAACGAGATGCCCTGACCGTTCTGTGATGTTCATCACGGAAGATCGGGCGGCCCCGGACCGTCTTCAGGATAGAGGCGCGAACCGCCTCGGGCTGGACGGTGCAGGATGGGACGCGAAGGCGGCAACCAGGAAGTGAAGGAAGCCAGAGACCCCGAGTCCGGGTTGAGCCGTCGTCAGATCCTTCAGCGCATCATGGGTTTGGGTGCCGCGGGCGCCATGGCTGGAGCCGCCGGGGAAGTCGGGCTGACGAGCCTCCTTGGCATGGGCTGCTCCCATGGCCAAGCCGGCAAAGGCAAGACCGTGGTCGCGCTCACCCCGGACGGGAAGCTGGTCCAGGGCGACTCCAACCAATTCGTGCCTGTGAAGCTTCCGCCGTCCAACCCGGATGCGCGGAAGGGGGTGCCCGGACGCCGCTGGATCATGGTCATCGACCTTTCCCGTTGCGATGGCTGCGGCGAGTGCATGACGGCCTGCAGCAAGATGCATTTCGTGCCCCCGTCCCGGCAGTGGATCAAGGTGCTCCGCATGCCGGGGACCGGCGACGAAGGCGCGCCCTTCTACTTCCCGCAGCCCTGCTACCACTGCGACAACCCGCCCTGCACGAAGGTCTGCCCGGTCGATGCGACCTTCAAGCGCGAGGACGGGATCGTCCTCATCGATAACGAGCGTTGCATCGGCTGCCGGTTCTGCATGGCGGCCTGCCCTTATTCGGCACGGTCCTTCAATTGGGGCGCCCCGGAGGACCCCCCGGAGGCCGAGGCGCGAGGCTACTCGCCGGAATGGGGTTATCCGCGTAAGACGGGCACCGTCGAGAAGTGCGACTTCTGCCCCGACATGGCGGCCAAGGGGATCCTGCCGCCATGCACCAGCCATTGCCCCATGGGCGCCATCTATTACGGCGATGAGAACGAAGGCACCGTCAGCAACGGGGCCGGTGAAACCGTCAACCTCCGCAACCTGCTCCGGAAGGGCGGAGCCTACCGCCACATGGAGGAGCTCGGCACCGAGCCCAGGGTCTACTACCTCCCGCCCCGCAATCCAAAGTACAAGGCGCCCGATGAAGCGGGAGGTGGCGCATGAACGGCACGCCTCTCACTCCCAGCCTCCGGCAGCAGGCTTACGCGTCGGAATTCTTCCATCACGCCATGGGCAAGCTCCTGATCTCCTGCGGCCCCATGGACCGCCGCGGCCGCCGCACGGTGTTCGCTCTAGCCATCGTGGCCGTCGCGGCCTTCGCCGCGTGGCTGCATCAGCTGAGCCGCGGTCTATCGGTCACCGCGATGGGCGATTACTTCTCCTGGGGCGTCTACATCGTGGACTTCGTGTTCTTCATCGGCATCAGCATGGCCGGAACGCTCATCTCCGCGATCCTCCGCCTGAGCAACGCCCCTTGGCGGCAGCCCATCACGCGGATGGCGGAGGGCATCACGGTCTGCGCCCTCCTGGTGGCGGCTCCGATGATCATCATCGACATGGGTCGTCCCGACCGGATCCTGTTCACGATCATCCACGGCCGGCTCCAGTCCCCGATCCTCTGGGACGTGCTCTCCCTGTCCACCTACCTGGCGGGAAGCCTGCTCTACCTTTATCTGCCTCTTGTGCCCGATCTGGCGCTCATGCGCGATCAGGGGGACCGCTTCCCATCCTGGGCCCACCGTTTCTACAAGGTCGCTTCCCTCGGATGGCAGGGCACGGAGGCGCAGCGGCATCATCTGGAGAAGGGCATCGCGGTCATGGCCATCGCGATCATCCCCGTGGCGGTGTCCATCCACACCGTGACCGCGTGGCTGTTCGGCCTGACGCTCCGTCCCGGGTGGCACAGCACCATCATCGGGCCCGACTTCGTCGTGGGCGCCATCTACTCTGGCGTCGCCGCGGTCATCACCTTCATGGCGATCTTCCGCCATGTGTTCCGGCTGGGGCGGTACATCGAGCCCATCCATTTCCAGAAGCTGGGGATGATCCTCATGGCCTCTGGGCTCGTCTACGCCTACTTCACGGTCAACGAACTGATCGGAGGCATCTACGCCAAAGAGCTTGGCGACCGGCCCCTGCTCACCTCGATCTTCTCCGGAAAGTACGCCATCGAATTCTGGGGCATGGGCGTGATCGGCCTCCTCCTCCCGATGCTGATCCTCATGGTCAAACGCCTGCGGACCCTCGCCGGGATCGTGACGGCTTCCGTGCTGGTGAACATCGGCATGTGGATCATGCGGTTCCTCATCGTCGTCCCCACCCTGGCTGCGCCCTACATGCCCGTTCCAGGGATGCCGGGACACCGCCTGACCTACGCGCCGACCTGGGTGGAGTGGACCATCACCGCCGGCGCCTTCGCCGCCTTTGGCCTGCTGTACATCCTCTTCTCCCGGCTCTTCCCAGTGATCTCCATCTGGGAGCTGGTCGAGGAGCACCAGGCAGAGGCAGGGCATGGGGAGGAAGCCCATGTTTAAGGCGGCGGCCTGTCTCCTTGCGGCCCTGACGGTTCCAACGCCGCCAGCCACGCAGCTTGCGCCTGTGGTCATCACCGCGCGGGTCGGCCAGGAGGATGGACGGCCGGAAGTCATCGCCACCCTCACATCCGACAACAAACCGGTAGCGAACGCCGGAGTCGCCTTCCAGCTCCAGCGGTCGTTCGGAGAGCTGGCCCTGGGCCAGGACACGACCCTGGACGACGGGACCGCCGCCGCGGCACTTCCCAAGGAGCTCGCGCCGAACCCTGATGGCACCTGGACATTCAAGATCGCGATCACGTCGCCGGACGCCCTCGCCGGCCAGGCCCAGACCCTCCGCATCCAGGCCCCGATTGTCGCGACAGGAGCCAGGCAGTCCGCCCTGAGGGAGCTGTGGGCTCGCTCCGCCCCCTGGTCCCTCCTTATCACCGTGCTCGTTCTGGCGGGCTCCGCTTGGATCGTCTACGGCTATGCCGTGCACCAGCTGCATCTCATCAAACTAGGAGGACAGGATGTTCAGGACACCTGATTTGGCTGTATGGATGCTCGCGGCTTTCGCGGGAACGAGCTTGTCCGCGCGGCTGCCGCAGGACCCGGCATGGACAGCCCCCGAGCGAGCCTCGAAGCGCGCCAATCCCCTTCCGTCTTCTCCGGCCACGCTGGCGAAGGGCAAGGCCGTCTACATGAAGAATTGCTTCTCATGCCACGGCCAATCCGGAGATGGTGACGGCCCCAAAGCCAAAGACCTGTCGAAGAAGCCCGCGACTCTGCAACCGGGAATCGATAGCCAGACCGACGGCGCGCTCTTCTGGAAGCTCACCGAGGGCAAGAAACCCATGCCCTCCTTCGAGACGGATCTATCCCCCGACGAGATCTGGGAAGTCATCGACTACACCCGGACCCTGAAGTCTCACAAATAACCCCGAGACCTGGCTCAGCCGACAGGGCTTCACATCTGGAGGACGTATGAAACGCCTTTTCACGCTCTTGCTGGCACTGGTGGCTCTACCCGCACCCCTCATGGCCATTCCGGCTTTCGCCAGGCTGACGGGGAACTCATGCGCCTTCTGCCACGCGCTCCCGACGCTGGAGCTGACCGCGGAGGGAATCAAGTTCCAGAGAAACGGCATGCGCTCTTCGCC
>DATJFC010000304.1:0-10925 GCA_035495995.1 Holophagaceae bacterium | reverse complement strand
ACAGATCTTCAGAAGCGCCAAGCTTCACACGCCTGCGGAGACAGCGCGGGGCGCTGTCGGGAGCAAGACCGGCGAGGCGAAGCCGCGCGGAGTTCAACTCTGGTAGGTGGCTCCAACAAGGAATGAGACCCGCTTTTTGGGTCTCGTTCCTTGTTGGCTGGTCCCAGAGTTGAACGGGTGAGTGGGCTTGCGGAGATCGTCCAGTGGACGATCGGGAGCAAGACCGGCGAGGCGAAGCCGCGCGGGTCGACGATTCCAACTTCACTTCCCGAACCCCTCCGGCACCTTCATGTCCAGGTTCTTCACCAAGAACGCGTATTCGTCCGCGATCTCCGCCAGGATCTTGTCCGTGGGCTTGCCGGCGCCGTGGCCGGCGCGGGTCTCGATGCGGATGAGGATGGGCGCGGGCCCGGCCTGGTCCGCCTGCATGGTCGAGGCGAATTTGAAGCTGTGGGCGGGCACCACGCGGTCGTCATGGTCGCTGGTGGTGACGAGGGTGGGCGGGTACTTCACGCCCGGCTTGATGTTCTGAAGCGGGCTGTACTTGATGAGCGTGTCGAAGCCGGCCTTCGTCTCGCTGCTGCCGTAGTCGCTCTTCCAGCCCCAACCGAGCGTGAAGAGGTGGAAGCGCAGCATGTCCATGACGCCCACGGCCGGAAGGCAGGCGCCGAAGAGGTCGGGACGCTGGGTCTCGCAAGCGCCGATGAGGAGGCCTCCATTGCTGCCGCCCTGGATGGCCAGCTTGGGCGTGCTCGTGTACTTCTCCTTGATGAGCCACTCGGCCGCGGCGATGAAATCGTCGAAGACGTTCTGCTTGTGGTCCAGACGCCCGGCGTTGTACCAGTCCATGCCGTATTCGCCGCCGCCCCGCAGGTTGGCCATGGCGTAGACGCCGCCCATCTCCAGCCAGGCCACGCGCGTGGAAGAGAACGCGGGCGTGAGGGAGATGTTGAAGCCGCCGTAGCCGTAGAGCAGCGTGGGGTTCGCGCCGTCCAGCTTCAGGCCCTTCTTGTAGGTGAGGAACATCGGGATCTTCGTCCCGTCCTTGCTGGGGTAGAAGACCTGCTTCGTCTCGTAGGCGGAAGGGTCGAACTCCACCTTGGGCGCTTTGAAGACCTCGCTCTTCCCGGCCTTGAAGTCGTAGCGGTAGATGGTGGGCGGAACCGTGAACCCGGTGAAGGTGTAGAAAGTCTCCATGTCCATCCGCTCGCCGCCGAAGCCGCTGGCGGTGCCGATGGCGGGCAGCCGCAGTTCGCGCGTCTCCTTCCCCGCCAGGTCGTGGAAGGTCACGCGGGTGTGGGCGTCGTGCATCCAGTTCGCGACGAACTGGTTGCCGACGAAGGAGACGCCGTCCAGGACATCGCGGCCCTTGGCTTCGGGGATGAGCTTCTTCCAGGCGGATGGGCTCGCGTGCCCGGCCCGGATGGCCACGAGCTGATAGCGGGGCGCGTCTTTGTCGGTGAGGACGAAGAAGGTGTCCTTGTCGTTGCCGATGACGCCGTAGCTGGCGTCCATGGCGTCCAGCAGCGGCTCCACCTTGGAACCGGGCTTGGAAAGGTCCTGGATGAAGAGGCTGGTCTTGGGATCCGTGCCCTTCCCCGCGCTGATGACGAGCCAGCGTCCGTCGTCGCTGACTCCCGCGCCCAGATACCAGTCCGGATGGTCGGGCCGCTTGTAGACGAGGACATCCTCCGACTGGGGCGTGCCCAGCTTGTGGAAGAAGACCTGGTGGTTCTGGTTGATGCCCTTCAGCGCGTCGCCTTCCTTGGGGGCGTCGTAGCGGCTGTAGTAGAAGCCGCTGCCGTCCCGGCGCCAGCTGGCCCCGCTGGCCTTGGACCACTGGATCACATCGGGCAGGTCCTTGCCGCTGGACACCTCCCGCACATGCCAGGTGATCCAGTCGGAGCCGGCCTCAGCAAGGGCGTAGGCGACGAGCTTCCCGTCGTGGGTGACGCTGAGGCCGGAAAGCGCCACCGTGCCGTCCTTGGAAAGCGTGTTCGGGTCGATGAGGACCTTGGGCTCGCCCTTGAGGCCCTCGGTCCAATAGAGCTTGGCCTGGGGCTCGAGGCCCTTGTTGTAGCTGTAGAAGTAGCGGCGGCCCTGCTTGAAGGGCGCCGAGTATTTCTCGTAGTCGTAGAGCTTGGTCAGCCGGGCCTTGATGGCGTCCCTTTCGGGTATCGCGTTCAGGTAGCCGAAGGTGACCTTGTTCTGGGCCTCCACCCAGGCCTTGGTCTCCGCGGAGTTGTCGTCCTCCAACCACCGGTAGGGATCCGCCACCTTCGTGCCGAAGTAGTCGTCCACCACCGCGTCCTTGCGGGTCTCGGGGTATTGGATGGGGCTCTGCGCGAACAGCGAGCCGGTGATGGCCAGGGTCATCAGGGCCTTCCTCATGGAACCTCCAGGGGAGCTTAGCGGCGAGCATAGCATCGCGGCTTGAGGGCTAGGGCTGGACAAGCCGGACCGGGATGGTAGCCTCCGGCCAGGAGTCCGCCTTGATCGCCAGCGCCAAAAAGCTCTTTGTGCTCGACACGAATGTCCTGCTCCACGACCCGAACTCGATCTTCCACTTCCAGGAACACGATGTCGTGGTGCCGATCGTGGTGATCGAGGAAGTGGACCACTTCAAGAAGGACCAGACGGAGGTGGGCCGCAACGCGCGCACCGTCTCGCGGCTCCTGGACCGCCTTCGCGCGAAGGGCAGCCTCAGCGACGGCATCAAGCTCGACGGCGGCGGCATGCTCAAGGTGGACGTGGCCGTCCACAACCTCGACATCGGGCTGCCGAGCCTGGACAAGCACCACGCCGACAACCAGATCCTCGCCTGCGCCAAGGGCCTGCTCAAGGAGCGCAAGGAGAAGGTCGTCCTCGTGTCCAAGGACAGCAACCTCCGCATCAAGGCCGACGCCATGGGGCTGCAGGCCGAGGACTACACCACGGACATGGTGGAGATGGAGGAGCTCTACTCGGGCCACAAGACCTGGGAAGTGGATGCCGCGGCCATGGACCGGCTCTATGAAGACGGCCTGGAGCCCAAGGCTGAGCTGCGCCTCCAGCCCAACCAGTTCGTCACGCTGACCGACCACGCCAACGCGAGCCACACGGCCCTCGCGCGCATGCACGGGAGCGAAGGCGTGCTGCGCCCGCTGCGCAAATACGAAGCCCCGCCCTGGGGTATCAAGCCCCGCAACCGGGAGCAGCAGTTCGCGCTCGAGCTGCTCATGGACGAATCCATCCAGGTCGTCACCCTGCTGGGCAAGGCCGGCACCGGCAAGACGCTCCTGGCCATCGCCGCGGGCCTGCAGCAGGTGGTGGACGATGAGCGCTACCACAAGCTCCTCGTGAGCCGCCCCGTCATGCCCATGGGCCGGGACCTGGGCTACCTGCCAGGCGACGTGGACGAGAAGCTGCGGCCCTACATGCAGCCCATCTACGACAACCTGGAGTTCATCGTGGCCGCCAACATGGAACTGCGGCGACGCACGACTATGACGGCCGGCCAGCTCGAAGAGGCCGGCTACCTGAGCGTCGAGCCCCTCACCTACATCCGCGGCCGCTCCATCCCGCAGCAGTACCTCATCGTGGACGAGGCCCAGAACCTCACGCCCCACGAGGTGAAGACCATCCTCACCCGCGCGGGCGAAGGCACCAAGGTCGTGCTCACCGGCGATCCCCACCAGATCGACAACCCCTATGTCGACGCCTCCACCAACGGCCTCAGCTTCCTGGCCGAGCACTTCAAGCACCTGGACATCGCGGGCCACATCACCCTCATGAAGGGCGAGCGCAGCAAACTGGCCGAGCTGGCCAGCAACCTACTTTAAGAGAGACGACGATGGCGATGGACGCTTCCTGGGACAACAGCGGACTGCCCCCGCAGAAGAAGGGTATGCCCCTCTGGGTGAAGATCCTCGGCGGTTGCGGCCTCCTCGTCGTGCTCCTCATCGGGAGCTGCGTGGGGTTCGCGGCCTGGGGCTTCCATAAAGTTTCAACGCTGGGGCAGTCGCGGTGGCCCTCCTATGTGGCCGCCGTGAAGGCTCTGGAAGATCCTGCCGGCACCAAGACGCTCTACGAGGCCAATCCCGGCCTCCAGAAGCGCTTCGCCGACGAGGCGGCTTTCGAGCAGCAGGTGGCTGAGTGGCGCCCCGCCATCCAGACCCCGCCGGACCAGATGCCCTCCCTCACCACCGGCCGGGTGTTCTCCTTCGTCGGTAAGAACACCCATGTCCAGATCGGCGGCGGGGAGCACGGCGATGGGAGGCATGAAGGCGGAGCCTCCGGTTACAAGATGAACGACGGCCGCTTCTTCGTCATCGCGTGGGAGGACGGCAAGATCGTGGATGTCGCGTTCGAGCGCAGAGACCGCCGCTAAGGCCCTAGCGGCGGGGCGCTCGTTCCGTCAGTATTTTCCTATGCCGCCAAGCGCGACCGCTGATGCCCTCGACTTGCTGCTCAAGGGGACTGTGACCTGTCACAGCCCAGAGCAGTTGAAGGCCCGTCTGGGCGAAGGGAGACCGCTCCGGATCAAGGCCGGCTTCGATCCGACCGCGCCGGATCTGCACCTGGGGCATGGCGTGCTCATCCGCAAGATGGCCCAGTTCCAGAAGCTGGGACACGAAGTCACTTTCCTCATCGGCGACTTCACGGGCCTCATCGGCGATCCCACCGGCAAGAAGGCCACGCGGCCGCCTCTGACCCGCGAGGAGGTCCTCGCCAACGCCGAGACCTACAAGTCCCAGGTCTTCAAGCTCCTGGATCCAGACAAAACGAAGATCCGCTTCAACAGCGAGTGGCTGGGCGCCCTCAAGGGCGAGGACTGGATCCGCCTCACCTCCCGCTTCACCGTGGCCCAGATGCTGGAGCGCAACGATTTCCAGAAGCGCATGAACGCCAACGAGCCCATCGCCATCCACGAGCTGCTCTATCCCATCACGCAGGCCTACGATTCCGTGGCCCTGCAGACGGATGTGGAGCTCGGCGGCAACGATCAGCTCTTCAACCTCATGCAGGGCCGGATCCTACAGGAGTCCCACGGGCAGAAACCCCAGGTGGTCCTCACCGTGCCCCTCCTCGTGGGGCTCGATGGCGCCGAGAAGATGTCCAAATCCCTCGGCAACTACATCGGATTCCTCGAGGACCCGGACACCCAGTTCGGCAAGGCCATGAGCATCAGCGACACCCTCATGTGGGACTGGTACCTGCTGCTCACGGACCTCCTGCCGAAGGACATCGAAGCCCTCAAGCAGGGCCATCCCATGGACGCCAAGAAGCAGCTGGCCCGCCTCATCGTGGCCGACTTCCATGGCGCTCCGGCCGCCGAGGCGGCCCAGGAATCCTGGATCAAACGCTTTTCGGAGCGGAAGACCGAAGACGCCCCGGAAGTCGCGGTCGAGCCCACGGATGGCGAGGTGCCCCTGGCCCGCCTGCTGGTGGAGCGCGGCCTCGCCGCCAGCCGCAAGGAGGCTGAACGGCTCATAACCCAGGGCGCCGTGAGCCTGGAGGGCGAGAAGGTCTCGGACCCCTCCTTCCGCATGGCCCTGAAGGCTTCCATGAGGCTGCTGGTGAAGGTCGGCAAGCTCAAGCTCGAACGCTGGGTGGTCCGGTGAAGGCCCTCCTCGATCTCTTCGCACGGCACCGGAACCGGGAAACGGGCATCTGGACCTTGGGCAGCGACCCCCAGCGGACCATCTACCTCGAAGGCGGCCAAGTGGCCTTCGCCCAGAGCACCCACCCCCTGGACAAGCTCACGACCCTGCTGGTGGAGCGCGGCAAGCTCACCCAAGCCCAGATGGACTACGCCCTTCAGAACCTGAAGCCGGGACTCTCCATCGGCCGCAACCTCATCGAGCTGGGGTTCATCACCCAGCGCGACCTGCTGGAGATGGCCAAGGCCCAGGTGGAGCGCGTGGTCTGGGGCGCCATGGGCAACCTTGAGGAGGAACCCCGCTTCCAGTCGAGGGAGCTCGACGCCTCCGTCGTCCGGCTGAGCCTGGACACGCCCGTGATGCTGCTCATCGGCTGCCTCCATCTCCGGGACCGCGAACGCCTCCTCCTGCTGTTGGGCCCTCTTGAGCAGAAGCTCCAGCTCGAGGCCAACCTGGACCTGAACCTGCCCGCCGATCTAGCGAAAGTGCCCCCCCTTCTGGATGGCCAGCGACGCCTGCTGGATCTGGCCCAGGAGGCCGGCGTGGAGCCCATGCGCCTGGGCGCTTTCGCCCTCTTCCTCCGGGAGATGGGGCTGGCCAAATTGAACTTCGGCCCTCCCACAGAGGAAGCCGATCCGCGCATCGAGCTTCCCTTGGCCTCGACGGCCCTGGCCAGGCCCGCCTCACCCCTGCTCGCCTCCATCGAAGCGGCCCAGCGTCCCACCGTGGATCTCAACCACCTCGCCGGGTCCCTGGACGCGCTGGGTGAAGCAGAACCTCTCGATGCAGCCGCCGAGCTGCCCCCCGGCCTCGATCCCGACCCCATGCCCGATTTGCGCATCCGCGCCGAAGCATCGGGGTCGGTGGACCTGCCACCGGGCCTAGATCCTGTTTCAAGTTCTGGTCGTAAAAAACTATGGATTACCATCTTATTGTTGATTGGGGCCGGTGGAATCTACGGCGGATGGCGCTGGTCTCAGCAGCCCAGGTCGGCCGCGCTGGTCCCTCCTGCTCCGGCTCCGCCGAAGCCGGAATCCGAGGTGCTCTCACAGCCCCTTAAGAATCCGCCCCCGGTGGATGCTCCCCCCGTGAAACCTCCGGTCGCCGCGGTACAGGCGCCCGCATCCCAGCCTTCATCCGCAGCCCAGGACGGGTCGCCGGCCGGCCGCTGGGCTGCCTTGGAGAGGCATGACTGGGAGCGGGCCCTGAAGCAGGGTGCCGCTTACCGGACCTCGTTGAAGGAGGCCTGGGTTCTTCGACTCGAGGTGGCCTGCCAGCCCGACACGCTGGCCCGGGTGGTGTCGTCCTTCAAGGCCCCAGCCGATCTCTTCCTCGTGCCCATGGCCATGAAAGACGGCCGCACCTGCCATCAAGTCTGCTTCGGCCACTTCAGCTCCCAGGCCGAGGCCGAGGCCGCCATCGCCTCCCTTCCCACCCTGTTCACCGGGGAAGGCAGCAAACCGCGGGCTTTCCAAGCTTCCGCGCTGCCGGAAAAACAGTAATCTTTTCTACAGTTCCGACTAAATATAACTCCCGTCATCATTTTGTATGGATGACACTGGGAGTCTTACAGTTATTTTCCTTGAAAAGCCGCCTTTTTACGGTACATTTATCCGAAGTGCTTGAACCCGTGGCCCCTGCCCGGGACCCCCACCTCGGAGCCTCATGGACCGTACCCGCCTCGAGACCAGCAATGGAGCCCGTCCGGCTGCGGCCTGGATGGAGCAGATCTCCATCAGCTTGGACCCGGCGCTTCCCTTGAAGGTGGGACGAGGCGGCTTCTTGCGGGCCGTGCGCGTGATTTCGGCGCCCTTGGCGGCCTTGCTCGTCGGCAGCTTCACCCTGCATTGCACCCGGCCTCCGGCCACGGCGCCCAGGACCGGACGCCACACGGCTCCGGCATCTCCCCTCCCCGCAGCGGATGTCTACGAAGAGGAGGGCACCGCCTCCTGGTACGGCGGGGGGGACGGTTTCGCCGGCAAGCCCACCGCCAGCGGCGAGATCTTCAATCCGGCCCAGCTCACGGCCGCTCACCGGACCCTGCCCCTGGGCACCTGGCTCGAGGTGGAGAACCTGGACAACCACCGCAAGGTCATCGTGAAGGTCAATGATCGAGGCCCCTTCGTGCGCGGCCGCATCCTCGACCTGTCGAAGGAAGCCGCCAACCGCATCGGCATGCTCGGCACGGGCATGGCGGAAGTCCGCATCCGTTCCGTGGATCCCGAGGACCAGCCCGCCGCCATCGACCCGGATGAGGACCTGAAGAACCCCTACACGATCCAAGTGGCCGCCCTGCAGGACGCCCAGAACATCCAGCGCCTCAGGGAGGAGCTCGAGAGCGATTTCGGCGCCGTGACTCTCCTGGACGCGACCACGGCGGGCGGGCTCACCGTCCACCGGGTCCGGGTAGGCAGCTATACCCGCCGCGAAGACGCCGAAAAGGCCGCGCAACGGATCGCCAAGCTCCTCAAGGACCGCGGCGTCGACCCCTTCATCACCCGGGAGCGCTGAGGGCCATCGTTGCCCCCGTTTTTCTCCTGGAAGCGGATAGCCTATATCCGGTCTTCCGGAGGATGCCATGCCCCGGTACTGGATGGTCAGCAACCGCACCGTCTCCAAAGACGGACTGGGTTCCAGCCGCGGCGCCCTGAGCTGGTGGACCTCCGAAGGAGGAGACCCCAAGGCCTTCTCCAGCTGGACCCGGGTGAGCGCCGCCCAGTTCCAGAAGGCGCTGGTGGAGGCCACCAGCGCCTTCCCGCCGCTGCCTGACGACCAGGACAACACGGACCAGCAGCACCTGAACCTGTTCATCCACGGCTTCAACAATTCCTGGGCAGAGGCCGCGGCGCGCTACGAGCAGATCTGCTCCTCCCTCTTCGACACGGACAAGCCCCTCGGCGCCTGCGTCCTCTTCACCTGGCCCAGCGCCGGCCTGCCCACGGACTACCTGCCGGACCGGAGCGAGGCCGAAGCCAGCGCGCCGGACCTGGCGGACCTGCTCTGCCAGCTCTACGACTGGATGGCCGTGAAGCAGCAGCAGGCCCTGAAGGACCCCGCGAAGGCCTGCCGCGCGAAAACCTCCATCATCTCCCACAGCATGGGCAACTATGTCCTCCAGAAAGCCATGCAGACGGCCTGGACCCGGAAGAACCGGCCGCTGCTCGTGAGCCTGGTGAACCAGCTCATCATGGTCGCGGCGGATGTGGACAACGACCTCTTCGGCAGCGGCGAGCAGCAGACCGGCAGCGACGGGGACGCCATCTCCAACCTCTGCTACCGCGTCACCGCGCTCTACACCGGCCGGGACCCGGTGCTGGGCGTGTCCGCCGGGTTGAAGCATTTCGGCAAGCGCCGCCTGGGCCGGAGCGGCCTCGACCTCTCCCAGCCCCTTCCGGACAATGTCTGGCAGGTGGACTGCACGAACCTCATCCCGCCGGATGCCACCGGCATCCACAGCGCCTACTTCGAGGCGCCCAAGGTCGTCACCGTCATGGACGAGATCCTGCGGGGGTTGGACCGGAAGGTGATCCAGGCCCGGCCGCCGGTGGCTGGATAAGGGGCACGACGGGTCCCACGATGTCCCGGATGCGCGCGGCGCGGGCGGCCAGCAGCGCGCCATCCGCGTCCGGCTCCTGCATCGCGTCCGAGATGCGGACGGCGCGGATGGCCCGACCCGCCTTGCGGTCCCGCCAGTTGTTCTCGCACCAGAGCGGGATGCCTTCGGCGGACACGATCTCCACGCCGCCCTCCGTCTTCCGCAGGCTGACGCGCAGGAGCAGCCCGTCGCGCTCGTCGCCCGCCTCGATCCGGTCCGTGGGGCGGTAGACCCGGTCCTGGTTGCTGATGAAGTTGCCCATCGAATAAGCCGCGAGTCCCTTGCGGCCGCCCGCGTAGACCCAGGCCACGGGCTGGAGCACGTGGGGATGGTGGCCGAGGATGAGGTCCGCGCCGGCCGCGACGAGCCGCGCGGCGGCCTCCTGCTGGCGAGGGGTCGGATCGTGATGGTCCTCGATGCCCCAGTGGACGCTGACGATGACGGCATCGGCCTGCGCGCGCGCCTGCGCCACCGCCGCGCAAGCGGCATCGAGATCGAGCTTGCGCACCCAGGGGTTCGACGGGCCGCGGTCCAGGTCGTTGTTGAAGATGTCGGAGAAACCGAGGAAGGCCAGCTTCAACCCGTTGCGTTCCAGGAAGACCGTCCGCTCCGCCTCGGCCCTGTCAGCGCCCGTGCCGAGGGGCACCAGGCCCGCGGCGCGCAGGCGCTGGAGCGTCTCCAGCACGCCTTTGGCGCCCTGATCGAAGGCATGGTTGTTGGCGGTGGAGAGCACCTGGAGCCCGGCCTCCTTCAGCGCCCCCGGCAACTCCGCGGGCGCGTTGAACTGGTAGGGCCTGCCCGGCCGGCCGGTCGCGGGCGCCACGGGCGTCTCCAGGTTGGCGAAGGCCACATCCGCGCCCTTCCATTCCGGCGCGAGTCCGGCCCAGAGCGCCCCGAACCCATGCTGGGCCGCGGCCTGCTTCACATCCGCGTGCATCATGATGTCGCCGGTGGCGACGAGCGTGATCTGGGGCGCCGGAGGCTGCGCGGGCGCGGCCTGGCGCGACTCGTGACGGGCCGCCAGCAGGATCAGGAGACTCGCCCCGCCCGCGGCCGCGAGGAGGCTAGGCCTCATGCTGGTTCGCTTCGGGCCAGTCCTCGGGGCCGTGGAAGACCTCCACCGGCACTTCCGGCAGGCCCGCGCGCAGCCTGGCGGCGATGGCGTCCAGCGCGGCGGCCTTCAGGGGCCGCGCCTCGGCTTCCGGCGTGGGCCGGGCCACGGTGTAGAGCTGGATCCCCGTGAGCTTGCCGCCCCAGCTCAGGATGTGGCGCAGGCGGCCAATGTAGGCGTCCACTTCCTCGTCCGAAGGCCCCTGCCCTTGCCATGAGAAGAACAGCGTCTGGATGAGGATGGGGCGCAGCCGCGCCGTGATCTCCAGATTGTCGAGGATCTTCTGGAAGGGGATGGCGCTGCGGTTGACGGTCTTGTAGTAGGCCTCCGTGCCCGCGTCCAGCTTGGCCCAGATCTCGCCGTTGTTGGCCTGCAGCGTGTCGAGCCCCTGGACGACTTCCCGCGCCTGGAGGCGGCTGGAGTCCGTGATGAGCACGAGCTTCACCTCGTGGAGGCCCCGCTTCCACTTCAGCTTCGCGATGCGGTCCACGGCGTCGGCGAATTCCGGGGCGGTGGTGGGCTCGCCATCGCCGCTGAAGGCGATGTCGTTGAGGTGCCGCTGCTCCGGCCGCGCGCT
>DATJFC010000303.1:0-5057 GCA_035495995.1 Holophagaceae bacterium | reverse complement strand
CATCGAATGGCATCCCCAGCCAGCCTCCGCTTGACCAGTCGCCCAACCTGCACCCATCCGCTTCGCGGCTGGTCCTGTTCCCCCCAGCCTTAGGAAGTGCTGCTTCGTCCTTAGCTCTGCAAGCCTTGTAGAGGTCCTCATGCGCTCGGCACTCCGAACCGTCGCCGCCGTCATCGTAGGTTTCGTTGCCGCGAGCATCGTCATGATGATCGTGGAGTTCCTCAACGGCCATGTGTTCTATCCGGGGCTCGGGAAGGCCGCGGAGGGCGTCATGGACAGCGAGGTGCTGCGCGGCCTGCTCGCGCACGCGCCCCTCGGCGCGATGCTCGTCGTCATCGGCGGCTGGACCCTGGGCGGCCTGACGGGCGGCTGGGTCGCCGCCAAGATTTCACATTCGTCGTCCATGGGCCCCGCGCTGGCCGTGGGGGGCCTGCTCACGCTGGCGGGCATCGCGAACAACCTCATGATCCCGCCGCCCGCCTGGTTCTGGGTCGCGAGTCTCATCGTATTGATGCCCGCCGCCTACGCGGGCGCGCGCCTGGCCGCGAGCCCGGCTCGGGCCTGAGCCTCAGCCGCCGCTCACCGGCGGCAGCAGCGCGACCTCATCTCCATCTTTCAGGGCCGTCGCGCGGTCCGCGAATTCCTGATTCACGGCGACGAGCGCGTCCTTCGGCAGCTTCGCGAAGCGGGCATTCGACAGCAGCGCGTCCAGCGTGGGCACGGCTGGGAGCTCCAGGCGCTCGAAGCCGAGGAGGTCGCGGTAACGGGCGAAGGCGAGGACTTTAATCAAGGCTGGAGACCGGGGACTGGAGGCTGGAGGTCAAGGATGATGCGGCCCATCGGGCCGCCTCTGATGAAGCCTACAGTCTCCAGCCCCCAGCCTCCAGTCTCGCCCTCAGCGGGGGCTCCAGGTGTGCATGATCTCGCCGGTGGGGTCGAGGCCTTCGCCGGCGGTCTGGGCGACGCCGAGGTTGAGGACGACGCCGCCGAAGCGCAGTTCCACGGTGGCGCCGGTGGTGGTGAGCTCGCCGGACTTGCGCTGGAAGGCGAGGAGCGGGATGCGGCGGTCGAAGAAGGTGAAGGTCTTGCCCACCTGGATGTCGCGTTCCAGGTTGCCGCTGCCACTGCCCGTGCGCAGGCTCACGCTCACGCGGTCGAGGCCGAAGGTGCGCCGCACGCGCTCCTGCAGGTCCGCGAGCGCGAGCGTCGTCAGGAGGCCGGAGCTGGCGTTGGCGAGGCCGGAGCTGAGGGCGCTCTGGGAACTGCCCGGCGTGCTGGAGGCGATGGTGGAGGCCAGCTCGGGCTGGATGAGGATGGCGACGATCTCATCGCGCCGCAGGCTGGGCGTGGAGCTGGGCACGATGTCGAGGTTGCTCAGCGTGCCGTGCACATCCAGCTCCACCTGGTAGCCGGGGACCTGCACGGTGCCGTGCAGGTTGATGTAGGGATCGGTGCTCGAAGGATCCGTGAAGTTGAGGTAGCCGCGGTCGATGACCACATCGCCCGCGGGAAGGAGGTTCGTCACGCGGCCGCCCGGCATGAAGTCCATGCGTCCCTTGAGGCCGGGGTGGGCCAGCGTGCCGAGCACCTTGAAGGCGCCTTCGGGTCGGCCTTCCAGCTTCAGGAGGTTGGTGTCGCAGGCCCAGGGCTGGGCCAGGTGCAGGTCGAGGTCGAGGCCGATGCGGTCCAGCGGGTCGTCGGGATTGAGCAAGGACAGGCCGCTCTCCGACAACGCGCTCTTGAGGATGAGGTCGGAGAGGTTGATGTCCGCCTGGTAGGAGAGCCGGTCCGCGTCCAGGCGGCCCCGCAGCATGCCGCCGTCCTCGTCGCCCTTGAGCGTGACCGCGAGGCTGCCCGCGGCCTCGGCGCCGTCGAGCCCCGGCAGATCGCGGAGCTGGAAGCCGTTCAACGCGGCGTTGAAGTCGTACTTCGCGAGGCCCCCGAGCGCCCAGGTCGCGGTGCCGTCCAGCGTGAGGTCGCCTTGGGCCAGGCTGGCCTTGAGCGGCTGCTCCTTGGGGAAGACGAGGTCGCGGCCCTTGGCGAGCAGCGTGAAGTTGAGATGGTTGAGGCTCGGGTAGTCGCCCAGGCGCAGGCTGCCGTCGGCGAGGCGGAGCTGCCCGTCCGCGTAGGGATCCGCGTAGGTGCCGTAGGCGCGCAGGTCGTATTCGGCGCGGCCCTGGGGCCGCGTCTCGCCCAGGGCGCTGTAGGGATCCACATCCAGCAGCGTGTCGAGGATGACCTTCACATCGGCGAGATCCATGGAGCCGGTGGAACGCAGGTCCATGTTTTCGTGCATGGAGAAGGGCAGGGTGCCGGCGAGGGTCGCGCGGCCCGAGGGCGCGCCGGTCTCGCCTTTCTGGCGGCCTTCCAGCTCGAGGCTCAGCGTGGCCGCCGACCCGGTGCCGCGCAGCTCCGCCGGCCGCGACTGCGTGAGGTCGAAGGCGCCGAAGTCGCCCCTCAGCTCGCCGAGGCGCCCCTGCCAGCGGAGGCCGCCGCTGTCGTAAGTGCCGGACGCGTCGAAGTCCAGGCGCAGGTCCTGCAGGACGCCGCGGCTGAACTGCGCCGCGAGGGCCTGGGTGGGCGCGGTGCGGTCGTTCAGGAGGAGCGAGGCCTTGCCGAAGAGCGAGCCGCCGCGGTCGCCGAGGTCGAGCGCGAGCGCACGCTCCGGGCGCTTGGCGAAGCCGAGCTGCGCGGCCAGTTTCGGCCCCTTGCGCGTGAGGTCGGCTTCAAGCCCCACGAGGCTCTGGTCCTGGAGGAACACGATGCTGTCGCGCAGGCTGAGCGTTCCCTCCGGCAGCTCGAGCCCGCCGAAGGCCGAGGCGAGGGGCCCGTCGAGATGGGCGTCCACCTTCCCCTGGATCTGGGGGACCGGCAGCTTGAGGATGCCGGTGTCCAGCGCCCCCGTGAGGCGGAGGTCCGCCGTCAGCGCCTTGAGGTCCATGGAGCCGCCGCCCATGAGCGCGAGGTCCCCGGAGGGTTTCGCGCTTCCGGAGCCGAGGTGGTCCACCGAATCCGCGACGCGCAGATCCTGGACGAGCAGCTTCAGCGAGTCGATGTCGAGGGTGTAGTCCGTGGAGGCGGCGGGAATGGCGACGCCGTAGACGAGGCCGTCCGCGAGCCGCGCGTGCCCCAGCAGCACGAGATGGTCGTAAGTCCCGTGGAGCCGAGCGTCGCCCGTGCCCAGCCCGGTGATGGGCAGGTCCAGATCCGCGGCCTTGAGGCCCTCGGCGGCGGGCATGTCCTTGAAGGAGGCCTGGAGGTCGAAGTCGTCGCCGGGATGATGGGCGGCCCAGGTGAGGCGGAGCTGGCCCTCGCCGCTGCCCGCCCCTTTCTCGATGCGGATGTCCTTCACGGCGAGGTCCTCGCCACGGATCTCGACGCCGGCCTTGAGGTGGTCGGCGACGGCGTGATGCCAGCGCGGCTGCTGGGCTTCCACCACGCCATCGAGGCTGAGCCCCCCGGCGCGGGTCCAGGCCACGTCGGCGTCGGCCACGGCGGCGCCGCTCATGTCGAGGTCCACCACCTTCCATCCCCGCAGCGCGCCGGCCACTTCGGCCGCGTCGACCGCGGCGTGGCCCTTCGCCTGGAAGCCCGCGAGGCCGCGCGCGTCGAGACGGCCCGCGCCAGAGCCCTCGGCCTGCAGGGCGCGCAGGTGCAGCGACAACGAGGGCACGGAGGCCTGCCCGTTCTTCAGCGTGGCGTTGAAGCCGCCGGCGGGCTGGCCGTCCTGGACCAGCGCGGCCTTCGCCACGGCCTCCCAGCGCAGGGGCGAAGCCATGGCTTTCGGGTCGGACGGCCCCACGAGGTCCACGGCGAGATCGGCTTTGGCGCCGGAAAGCGGCGCCGTGTGGGCCGCCTGGGCGATGGGTTCCAGAGACCAGCCCGTGAACTGCGCGTGGGCCGTGGTGCGCGAGCCGCCCCAGCGGCCGTCGGCCTCCAGCCGCCCTTGAGGGGATTCCCAGCGCAGGCGCTCCAGGGAAGCCTCTTTCAGCGTGCCCTTGGCCTGCACCTCGAGGTTGCCCGGCGCGAAGCGCGTGTCGCCGGGCTTGAGGCCGGCGCCCTTCGCCGCGAAGGTCCAGGTGGGCGCCTTCAGGGTGCCCGCCGCTTCCGTCTTGGCGGACAGGCGTCCGGTGAAGGCCGGGCTGCGCTGGCCCAGCCAGGCGAAGATCTGGGCCAGGTCCGCGCTCGCGTCGGTCTTCAATTCGAAGCGCTGCTCGGCCCGCGGCTGGAGGGCGCCGGTGGCGGTGACGCTGCTGGCGCCCAGCTCGCCTTTGAAGGATTGGAGGACCATCCACCGGTCGGAGAGGTCCGCGTCGAGATCCGCGCGGCCCTGCTCGGGTCCCCGCGGGCCCTGGACCCTGAGCAGCGGCGCCACGAGGTTCACGCGCACCTGGTTGGGGCCGAGGCCCCGGCCTTTGAGATCGAAATCGAGCTCGCCCTTGGGCAGGCCCCACACCGGCTCCAGCACTTCGACCTTCGCGTCGCTGACGCTCAGCAGGTCGAGGAGGATCTCCGGCGTCTTCTCCTCCTTCTCGGGACGGGGCTTCAATCGGATGCGCGCCACCCGGTCCGGGCTCAGGCGGACGTGGGGCTGCACGACGCGCGCGGTGTAGATGTGCGGCGCGCCGAAGAACAGGGACCCCGGGTCCAGGCGCAGCTCCAGGTGGCGGATCGTGAGGAGGTCGCCGCCGAGGGCGACGCCGTCCAGGCTCAGCGTGCCGAAGAGGGGATGGACGGCGACCTGGTCCACGGAGAGCGAGAGGCCGGTCTCATCGCGGAGCCAGGCGTCCGCCTTGGAGACGGCCCACGCGGTGACCGCGGGGCGCTGGAGTAGCCAGGATCCGCCCATCGAAGCGCCCACGCCCGCGGCGATCAGGTAGGTGATGCGGCGCGTCCAGCGCCTCCCCCAGAGGCGCTTGCAGGCGTCCTTGGTGGGGTGCCACATCAGCGGCTCCGCCGCGGGGGCTTCGGGCCGGCCGCTCCGCGCGGGCGGGCCCGATCTTCTCTTCCTGACGCCTGAAGCCTGACGCCCGGAGCCATGGCTAATTTTTCTCCCC
>DATJFC010000302.1:0-12195 GCA_035495995.1 Holophagaceae bacterium | reverse complement strand
AGCGGAGCGCGTCGGCGAAGGCGTCGCCCCGGAGAAGGATCCGCATGGGGGCGAAGCCCACCAGCGTGAGGATGATTACGCCGGGGACGATGAGCAGCAGCAGGCCCAGGCCCCCGAGGGTCTGCACCAGGAGGCCCGCGGCGAAGGCCTTCAACCAGCGCTGCTCGAAGGGCTCCGGCCATCGAGAGGCGGGGTTCCCGGGGTTGTCCAGGAGGTCCGCGTCGAGCCGCGAGATCCAGCGGGGGACGAAGTAAAGTTCCATCGGAAGCAGCGCGGCCCAGGCGAGGGCCATGCCCATCAGCGGATCGTTCCCCGCCTTCGCGGCGAGTTCAAGCGCCGGCCCCAGCTGGCCGAGCAGGGTCCCGAGGAGGAGCAGCCCGAGGGTCCAGCCTGGCCTGCGCCCGAGGAGGCGGATGCCGTCCAGGAGGGCGCCGGATTGGGAGCGGGGGGCGGTCGTCGGCATCCCTCCAGCCTAAGGGCTTGTTTCAAAATGCGCGCGAGCCGCGCATTTTGAAACAAGCTCTGGGGGCGGGAGTATGATGCCCGCATGCAGTCCGCAGCCCCATGCCTGCTCGTGGCGAATCCGATCCTGATGGATCCGAACTTCCTCCGCGCCGTGGTCCTGCTGGTGGAGCACACCGAGGACGGCGCCTTCGGGGTCGTCCTCAACCGGCCCCTGCCGCTGACGCTGGCCCAGGTCTGTTCCGACGGCGATCTCTCCTACGCGGGCTCCGAAGGCGCGCTGGCCTGGCGCGGCGGGCCGGTGGAGCCGCAGCGGGGCGTGCTGCTGGTGGAGGGCGGCCTGCCGGAGCCCGAGGACACGGTGCTGGACATGACCCACTTCCTCAGCCACCGCAAGGACCTGCTCGAATCGCTGTTCCAGGAGCAGGACGCCAAGTACCGTCTCTACCTCGGCTACGCGGGCTGGGGCCCGGGGCAGCTCGACATGGAGATGGAGGAGGGGGCCTGGTCCCTCAAGCCCCTCGTCTCCAGCTGGCTGCTGGACGCCAACCCATCGAACCTCTGGCATCTCGCCATGGCGGAAGGCCCGGCCTGAGACTCCTCGCGATGCTTCTCGCAGTCTCGGCGCTCTCCGCCTCAGCGCCCGCCTGGGACATCCGCGCGCAGCTGGCGGCGGACGGGCGGAGCCTTGCGGTGGAGGGCCGTTTCGCGCCCGGGGACGCGGATGCCTTCATGGCGGATGATGCCTCAGCGGCCTTCTTCGGGAATGTGGAAGCGGAGGCGCGGGGGAAGTGGAGCGCGGTTCCGGGGGCCGGAGGCCGGTGGCCGGTGGCCGGCGCTGAATCGCGGGGCGCCCACCTGCGCTGGACCTTCGATCTCGCCGAGGCCGCGCGCGCGCGGCGCAGCGGGGTGCGCCCCTTCGGGAGCGGGTTCCTCACGCGGCCCCGCGCCTGGATGCTCCGCCCGGAATCCTTCCTGCCCGGCCGCGCGGCGCGGCTCGAGGTGGATGCGCCGCAAGGCATGGCCTTCGCCTCGGGCCTCGGTCCCGGCCCTCTGATCGCGACGCAGGTGGACACGCTGGATGGCGGGCCCGAATGCGCCTTCGGGCCGCTGCGCCTCCGGCGCTTCCCGGCGAAGGGCGGCGCCCTCCTCGCGGTCGCTCCGGATGGAGACCTGCCGATCAGCGATGAGCAGGAATCGCGCTGGTTCGGCGCCGCGGAAACGGCCCTGCAGGATGCGTATGGCCGTCTTCCCGTGCCCTGGACCGCAGTCTTCCTGGTGCCGGCGGGGCAGGGCACCGGTGTCCTGTTCGGAAGCACCCGCGGCCAGGGCGGCGCGGCGATCGTCATGCTCCTGGGCCGGTCCGTGGCGGACCAGGAGGTGGCGGACGACTGGATGCTCACCCACGAGCTGATCCATACGGCCCTGCCGGACCTGGACCGCAGCCACCACTGGCTCGAGGAAGGGATCCCCACCTATCTGGAGCCCCTCCTGCGCCTGCGGGAGGGCCGCGAGACCCCGGAGGGTTTCTGGGACGCGCTCCGGAGGGACCTGCCCAAGGGGCAGCCGCAGGCCGGGGACCAGGGCCTCGACCGCACGCCCACCTGGGGGCGCACTTACTGGGGCGGGGCCCTGTTCTGCTTCATGGCCGACCTCCGCATCCGCGAAGCGACCGGAGGCAAGCGGACGCTGCTCGACGCGCTAAGGGCCGTGCTGCCCGCAGGCGGCATCGCGCTCCATGGCGATATCCGGGACCTGCTGGCGCAGGGCGACAAGGCTCTGCCCAGCCCCATCCTGGTCCCGCTTTACGACGCCTGGGCCGTGGGCCCCGAGGCCGTGGACCTGGACGCCATCTGGAAGCGCCTGGGCGTGGCCGGGGAGCCCTTCGACGCCCAGGCCCCGGAGGCCACTCTGAGACGGGCTTGGGGCTCCTGATCCGCTAGAATGGGGAGTGGCCCCTTTGGATTTTCCCGGGCCTCCGCCCCACCCCTTTCTGGATTGGATTCCTGATGTTCGTGTTGTCGTTCAAGACCTCCAAAAAGGAGGGCCGCGCCGAATGCGAGCGCGAGGTGGCGCTGCTCGCCGCCTCCACCAGCGCGGGCGTCGAGCTCACCCACCGCTGCGGCGGCCATGCCCGATGCGGCACCTGCCTCGTCACGGTCGAGACCGGCGCGGAGCATCTGAGCGAGCCCCTGGCCTCCGAAAGCCGCGTGCTGAAGGTTCTCAAGGCGCAGCCCGGCCAGCGGCTGGCGTGCCAGGCCTGGGCCAAGGGCGATGTGAGCTGCTCTCAGGGCTGAGACCGGAAGGCCCCGGCGGTTCATAGGGCGGGCAGCAGGTAAGGCCCCGAGCCCTGAGCCTGGATTTCAGTCGAGGTAGAACCCGACGCCCTGCCACACCCGGACGGGCGTGCCGTCGCTCGTCCGGGCGGGATCGAAGACCACGTGCTTGGCGGCGTCCAGGCAGGCGGCGTTGGCGTCCTTGATCTTCTGCGTGTCGCCCGGCAGGGCCTGGAGCAGGCGCGCGGACGTCACTTCGCCTTTGTCGTCCACGAGCACATTGACGACGACGATGCCCTTGGGCTGGCCCCAGCCCGAGAGGCGCGGCGTGACCTTGTAGAGGTTCAGCGGATTCGCGGGCGTGATGGCCTCGCTTTCGATGACGAGGTCCCCGGGCTGGAAAGGGCCCTCGGCGCGGCGGCGCAGATCCGCGTTTTCCTTGGCCAGCTTGTCCCGCTCCGCCTGGCAGGCGGCCAGCTGGTCCTTGGTCTTCGCGACGCCTTTCAGCAGCGCGTCGGAATCGCCGGCGTTCTCCTTCATCATGGATTTGAGGGAGGCCAGCTCCTGCGCGGCCTCGGCGGCCTGGGCCTTGTACTGGTCGCGGCTCCCTTGAGCGTCCGCCAGCTGGGAGGCGAGGGCCTGCTGCCCGTCCACCTTGGCCTGGAGCGCGTCACGCTCGTCGGTGAGCTTCTTGATCTCGGCTTTCATCTGGGCCGAAGTGGGGGCCTTGTGCCCCTGGGCCGCGAAGACGGCGCCGGCGGTGAGGAACAGGGCGAGGGCGCGGTGGCGCATGGCATTTCCTCCACAGCGGATCTCAAACGAGTCCGTCTTCACGATACCAACGGCCTCCGGCGGCCGGGCAACCGGATATCAGTGGAGGCTGGCCCTTCCGGTGCCGGCGGCCGGCTTCTCCGTGCGGAGGATGCCCCGCTTGAGCAGGGAGCTGAAGATGGCCTTGCAGTCCACTTCGCTGAAGGGCGCCACGGCCATGAGGTCCCGGAAGCTGTGGAGGCCCGTCACCCGCGTGGCCATGAAGGCTTCGCCGGGGCTCAGGTCCACGTGGGTGAGCTCCATGAGATCCACGGCAAGCTCGGGGATCTGCTCCAGGTTCAGCGGCTTCTCGGCGGCCTGCTGGAGGCTCTGGACCTCTTTCATCATGCGGTTGGCGACAGGATCCTGGGGCTGCCCCTGCAACACGCGGCGGATCTCCTCCTGCGCTTCTTCCAGCCGCTTGCGGTCGAGCAGGGCGCGCGCTTTCTGGAGCGGATCCTCGCCCTTCGCCTTCACGCCGCCCACCGCCGTGACGCGCACGAGCCCGCGCTCCACCAGCTCGAAGATGTGGCGGCTCACCTTGAATTCCGTGGAACGCAGCTCCAGCACGAGGTGGTCCACGGTCTTCACGCCGTCCACATGCGCCAGCAGCTCGGCGTCCTCGGCGGGGATGGGCAGGACCTCGGCGATGGCCTCGGAATCCGCGGTCACGATGGCGTCGCCGCCGCGGAGGATGTCGCGGATGCGCTTCCACTCGTCGCGCCGCCGGGCGCCCTCGAGCACGATGCCCGTCACATCGAGGTTGAGCAGGACCGTGCGCGGATCCGGGCGCTGGCCCTCCATGAACTCGAACTCGCCGCTGGACCAGAGGAAGCAGTCGTAGAGGCTCTCCTCGGTCTTGAGGTGGATGATGCGGCGGATCTCGTTCTCGGTGAGGATGTTCCGGTTGACGAGGATGCGGCCCAGCAGCTCGTTCTCGTCTTCCTGCGCCGCCAGGGCCTCCCGCAGCTGGGTCTCGTTGATGCGGTTGTAGGCCAGCAGGAACTGCCCCAGGTACTCCTTGGGGTCCGTGGAACTGGCGGAGATGATGCGGCCGTCCTCGAAGGCGATGGTCTTCATGTAGGCGGAACGCATGGCCAGCACGCCGGTCTTCTTGCCGACGGCAAGCCACTGGAGGAGATCCTCCAGCCCCATGGTCGCCAGGTTTCCTTTGAGCGACATGCCGCCTCGGTTAGGAAAGACAGTCTAGCGCGATAGATCACCAGGGACAGCCGCGGGACTGGGAGCCCGGCCTCACAGCCTCGGCACGAGCTCGCGGATGGCCTGGTTGAGAAGGTCCGGGTGGTGGCGGGCCATGCCCGCTTCCGGATCCAGCAGGGGCCGGTTCAGCACCGGGACGCCTGACAATTCCTCCATGTCCGCCCGCAGGGGCCGGCCGCCCTCGTCCTGGTAACGGCGGGCCATGTCGGCGGGCAGGGGCGAGCTGTTGGCGAGGACCGCGGAAAGGCGCACCCTGCCGAATTCCTGGATCGCGCCCAAGTGGGCTTCAAGGTCCAGGCCGTGGCTCTCCCCGGGTTCCGTCATGAGGTTGGCCACGTAGACCACCGGCGCGTTGGAGCGGGCGACGGCCTCCCGGAGTTCGGGGATGAGCAGGTTGGCGATGGTGGAGGTGTAGAGGCTGCCGGGCGCCAGCAGGATCAGGTCCGCCCGCAGGGTCGCGAGAATGGATTCCGGAAGGGGCTCGGCGTCGGCGGGCTCGATCCACAGCCGTTTCATGGGCGGGCGCGCATGGTTGATGGAGGATTCGCCCACCAGGCGGTGCCCCGAGGCGTCCTCCGCGCAGAGCGTCACGGGGGTCGCGGTGGCGGGGTAGAGGTGGCCCGCCGTCACCAGCACGGAGGAGAGCTGGCGGATGGCCCGCACCCAGTCGCCGGACAGGTCGGCCAGGGCCCAGAGCATGAGGTTGCCCAGGGAGTGCCCGGCCAGGGAGCCGTCGCCCTTGAACCGGTAATTGAGCAGGTCGGAGAGGATGGAGTCTTCCCGTGTGAGGGCCGCCAGGCAGTTGCGCAGGTCGCCGGGGGGGATGCCGCCCAGTTCCTGGCGCAGGCGCCCGCTGGAGCCGCCGTCATCGGAGACGGCGACGATGCCCGTCAGCCGCCAGGGATCGCGGGCCCGGGCGGCCTCCCGCTTCAGCGCGCGGAGGAGGGCGGACAGGCCCGTGCCGCCCCCGATGGCGACCACCCGGAGCGGCGATTCGGCCTGCAGCGCCATCAGCTCAGTCGAGCTCGGTGAAGGCGAAGAGCGGGGACTTGCGGAGCTCGCTGAAATCCGGTTCCAGGCGGAAGAGGAAGAGCGCGGAAGGATCCAGCGCCATGGCCTGCTTGAGGCTCTCGGCCGCGGGCTCGGCCTTGCCCGCCTGGGCGTAGGCAGTGGCGGCCAGGTAGTGCAGGAGGCCCTTCTTGGGATGGGCCTTGATGGCCTTCTCCAGCACCTTCAGCGCGTTCGCATGGTCGCGGTGGTTCAGCAGGGACTGGGCCTCCTGCTCCGGGCTCTCGGCGGCGGCCTTGGCGGGGTGGGCCTTGGCGCGCGCCACGGACAGGTAGGACTCTACGACGCGCCGGAAGGCGGGATCATGCGCGGACTCCGCGGCGAGCGCCTCCAGCGGCTTGATGGCCTCGGCGTGCTTTCCGCCATCCACCAGCTTCACGGCTTTGGCGAGTTCCGCCGCGTGAGGGTGCGCCGCGCGCTCAGGAGCCTTGCCTTTGGCTTTCGTCACCATGTCTGAACCTCATGCCTTATGGCCATTATGCACCAGAGCCAGGAAACGCGAAGGGCGGCCACCGCTGGCCGCCCTCCGTCGCGCTTCCGGGGGCTCAGGACTTGAAGAGCACGTCCTCCCGGTCCAGGGTCTTGGCGGCCACGTAGGTGAAGATGGCGGCCAGGGCCGAGTTGATGCCGATGGCCAGCAGGTAGTGGCCCCAGTTGAACTGCTGGCCGAACATCTCGCGGATCGACATGCTCGCGTTGATGATCGGGACGAAGTGGATGACGGTCATGTTCTCGAGCCCGGGCGACATGGAGAACACGCCGAGCACGACGATCACGAACATCCCCGGCATCAGGGCCGTGGCCGCCTCGCGCTGGGTCTTGGCGCGGATGCCGACGGTGAGGACGAAGGACACCATGACCAGCGCCACGGGCACCAGCACGAGGAACATGAGGCCGAGCGTGCCGGGGCTTGCGACCTGGAGCAGGGAGGACGAGGCCTGGGCGGCGGCGCCGGCGGGCGCGGCAGGGTGGCCGATCATCGAGTTGGCGCTGAAGGAGATGGCCAGGACATTGGAGGCCATGCCGAGGACGCCGAGGGCGAACAGCGCCATGAGCTTCCCGAGCGCGATCTGGCTGCGGGGGATGCGCGTGGAGAGCAGGCTCATGAGGGTGCCGCGCTCGCGCTCGCCGGCGGTCATGCCGCTGCCCTGGCCCATGATCGGCCCGAACATGGCGATGAGGACGATGTAGGGGACGAGGATCCCGAGGAGCTTCTGCTTCTCCAGGGTCTCATCCGAGGCGTCCCTCTCCACGATGGCGGTGGGGGCCGCGAGATCCGCGGGGGCCTTCGCCTCCTGGAGGCGCGCCTTGACCCAGATGTCGCGCTGCGCCTTGAGCATCTCGTCGAGGCGGCTGAAGGCCTCGGTCGAATCGTCTTCCGACTTGTTGTAGAAGGCCGTCACCTTGATGGTGCGCTGCGCCTTGAGGTCGTCCGCGGCGCTCGCGGGGACTTCCAGGGACAGATCCAGCTTCTTGTCCCGGAGCGCCTTCTGCATGTCCTCGCCGGGATCGGGCACCAGCTGGAAATCCTTGGCGTCGGCCTGGAGGATCGGGATCAGCGTAGAGCTGGGATCCACGACATGGATCCGCGAGGGCTTGCCCTTGCGCTGGGACTCGTCCCGCTCGTGCATCTTCGACATCATCCCGAACAGGGCCGGGTAGAGGATCAACGGCATCACGAACATGAAGAACAGCGTCTTGCGGTCCTTCGACAGTTCGAGGAATTCCTTCTTCATGACCAGCCATGCGCCGCGCATAGGTATCTCCGTCTAGGGTGTGATGGGTGTCAGGCGATGGCCGCTTCGCTCTCGCCGGCCAGCTGGAAGAAGACCTCGTCGAGGCTGCGGGCGCCGCGGCTCCGCAGCAGCTCCCGCGGGGGGGCGTCGCCGTGCAGCTTGCCGTCGAAGATGATGCCGATGCGGTCGCAGATCTCCTCGGCCATGGGCAGGGCGTGCGTGCAGACGATCACCGCGCGGCCCTCTGACTTCATGATCTTGAGCAGGTCCAGCTCGGTCTTGGCGGTGAGCACGTCGAGGCCCGTGGTGGGCTCGTCGAAGATCACGGCCTTCGGGTCGTGGAGCAGGGCGCGGGCGATGTTCACCTTCTGCTTCTGGCCGGTGGAGAAGGTGGTCATCTTCACGTCGGCGAAGTCGGCGAGGCCGAGCCGCTCCAGCAGGTGCACGCCGCGGCGCTCGGCGGTGGCCGGCTCCACGCCCTGCATCTCGCCGAAGATCCGCAGCTGCTCCCGGGGGGTGAAGCGCTCGTAGACCTGCATATCCGTCGCCAGGTAGGCGAGGCGGCCGCGGACCTCCTCTCCTTGAGTCCGCGTGTCGAGGCCGCAGACCTCGATGGAGCCCTGGTCGGGCTTCATCAGGCCCGCGATCATGCGCAGGGACGTCGTCTTGCCGGCGCCGTTGGGGCCGAGGAGCCCGTAGATCTCCCCGGGCTGCACCTGCAGCGAGATGCCCTGGACGGCGTCCACGCGCTTCTTCGTGCGGGTCTTGCGGTCGCGGACATCGAAGGACTTGTGGACATCCCGCAGCTGGATCATGGCTGTCTCCGTGAGGAACAGGACCCAGTCTAAGGATCCCGCCGGACGGCGATCCGCCGATTCGGCGAACGGAGGCCAGGGCCGGATGAACGGCGCCGGGGGGCCGGTCAGCGGGACATCGTGCGGGAGGCTGGGGACTGGAGGCTGGAGGTCCGATCTGCTGCGGGCTTCGGCCGCGTCTTCTCTTTAAAAGCGTTCGGCGCCAAAGGCGCCGAACGATAGAAGCCTCCGCCTCCGGCCTCTAGTCTCCAGCCTGCTTTCCCATGCCGCGCCAGAAGGCGACGGCCAGGACCGCGAGGCCCGCCGACATGGCCGTGTGCGCGACCCCGTAGACGGCGGCACGCAGCGCGTGGTTACCGCCGAAGAAGGCCGCGTCCCAGGCCGCGAAATCCGTGTGGCCGAAGCGCACGCCCAGCACCCAGTGGTAGCCCTTGTAGAGCATCAGAGCCACGGACAGGGCGGATCCGGGCAGGTAGAGCCAGGTGGCCCAGCGCAGCGTCTTCTCGCCGATGGGCCGGAACCCCATCGAGAGGCCGAGGTGGAGCATGAACACCAGCGCCAGCGGCAGCAGGGCGCCGATGAGGAAGGCGTGGCCGTGCACGAGGGCCAGCGGCAGGACCGCCTCGAGGTGCTTGCCGGCGGGCAGCAGGTCGGAGACCGGCGCGCGCTTCGCCGATTCCTCGAAGGAGAGCCCGGCCAGCAGCCCCACCATCATCATGACGATGGCGAAGCGGAGCCAGGTCCGGTACAGCGCGCGGTAGTGGGTCGGGATGTTCATCGTCGTCCTCGTCGCTTCGTAGTTCAGGGGTGCCCCATGGAGCTGAGGCCGAAGAAGCCCTCAATGCCGATGGTGCCGTACATGATCATGAAGACGCCCATGCAGAGACAGTAGAAGGCGAAGCCGTTGAGCCGCGGCTTGCGGGTGAAGCGGTCCAGGAGCCCGATGGCGAAGTAGCCGGACACCGCGCTGACGGCCACGCCAACGAGGCAGGCCACGAGCGGGTTCACCCCGCCCGCGGGGATGAGCAGGTCCGGGGGCAGCGGCTTGTGGAGCAGCAGAGGCTTGAGCAGCTTGCCGCCCTCCACCACCGATGCCGCGAAGATCGTCGGGATGCCGAGCAGGAAGCTGAAGCGCGTCGCGGAAGGGAGCTCCAGGCCGCAGAAGGCGCCCACGGAGATGGTGGAGCCTGAGCGCGACAGGCCGAAGCCGCCGCCCACGCCCTGGATCGCGCCGACCCAGGCCGCGTCTTTCCAGGTGGCCGCGTCGAGCTTCCGGCCCTCGCGCTGCTTGGACTTCTCGTTGGCGGTGTAGAGCATCCAGGCCGTCAGTAGGAGGCACAGCCCGAAGATCCAGAGATGGTCCTTGGCGACCTCCTTCGTGCTCCGCGTCAGCAGGCCGAGGACCCCCGTGGGGATCATCGCGACGAGCAGCAGCCAGGCCAGGTTGCGGCCTTCCGCGCTGCGGCCGGCGATGCCGCGGAGCACTTCGCCCACTTCGCGGCGGAAGTAGACGATGAGCGCCACCAGCGTGCCCGCGTGCAGGAGCATGTCGTAGGCCAGGGGCATGGACTGGCCGAGCAGGAGGTTCTCCGCCAGCGTGAGGTGCGCCGTGGAGGACACGGGCAGGAACTCCGTGAGGCCCTGGACCAGGCCGAGCAGGATGGCGTGCCAAAGATGCATGGGGACCTTCGCGCGAAAACACCAGTGTCCCACGACTGGCGCAGCTGGCCTTGTCGGAACAAGAATGTGCCAACCCGTCTTCTGCATGTTTCAATCGGCGCATGCGCGCGCTCGATTTCCGCTCCGACACCGTGACGAAGCCTTCCCCGGAGATGCGCCGGGCCATGGCGGAGGCGGAAGTCGGGGACGATGTGCTGGAGCGCGATCCGACGTTGCAGAAGCTGGAGGAGCGCGTCGCGGATCTCCTGGGCATGGAGGCCGCGCTGTGGACGCCTTCGGGCTGCATGGCCAACCTCATCGCGCTGATGCTGCACCTGCAGCGGGGCGACCGCTTCCTCGCGCCGGAGAAATCCCATGTGCTGGGGTCCGAACTCGGCACGGGCGCCTGGCTGGCGGGCGGCATGCCGGAGGCGCTGCCCTGGGATGGCGGCCCGGGCCGGCCGAAGCCCTCGACGGTGACGGCCGCGGCGGGCCGTCCGGGCCCCTACTTCAACCTCCGCACGACGCTGCTCTGCCTTGAGAACACCCACAACTTCGCGGGCGGATCGGTCATTCCAAAACACGAGTGGGACGCGCTGGTGGCGGCCGCGAAGGCAGCGGGCCTCAAGGTGCACCTCGATGGCGCGCGCCTCTGGCACGCGGCGGCGGCGCTGGGAGCGCCCTTGCGCGATCTCACGGCAGGCGCGGATTCCGTCCAGGTCTGCCTCAGCAAGGGGCTGGGCGCGCCCATGGGTTCGCTGGTCTGCGGATCAAGGCCCTTCATCGAAGACGCCCGCCGCGTGCGCAAGATGCTCGGCGGCGGCGTGCGGCAGGGCGGCGTCATGGGCGCGGCGGGGCTCGTGGCGCTGGACTACCTTCCGCGCGTGGCGGAGGACCACGCCAAGATCCGGCGTCTCGCCGAGGGGTTGCGCGGCCTCGGCGTCCCGGCCCCCGACCCGGAGACGAACATCCTCTTCGTGCCGTTGCCCGATCCGGGACCGGTCCTCGCGCGCATGGCCGAGGCCGGCGTGCTCGCGGTGCCCGTCGGGGACGCCATCCGCTTCATCGCGCACCGGGATCTGGCGATGGAGGATGTGGAATCGGCGCTGACGCGGCTCGGGCCTCTGGCATCCTTGCTGCAAGCGAGTTGAAGGGGGGCGGCATGAGGCGCTGGCTGATCGCGGGTGCGCTCGTTGCTTTGGCCGCTCTGGGCGGCGGCGGGTATTGGTGGAGCCGCAACCACCTGGTCGAGGTGCCCCTCGGCTCGGATGAGAGCCTCTTCACGCGCGCCAACCCCGACCCCGGCCAGGACCAGGCGAAGCTCGAGCTCCTGCTGCCGCAGGGCCCGGGCCTCCACGCCTTCATCCTCCACCAGGTGGGGGAACCGCTGCTCATCCAGGGGCCGGGCGACGGGTGGACGGGGCTCCTGGCGGAATCGATCTGGGCCAGCCCGAACCATCGCCATTGGCGCGTGCGCCTCCGCCAGGCCGTGCGCCTGCACGACGGCCACCTGATGGACGCGCGATGGGCGCTGGCGACGCTCCACCGCTTGGAAGACGGCCCTTTCCAGGCTGGCGCCAAAGCCTCCATCGTGGATGACCGCACCTTCGACCTGGATTTCCACGCGCCCTGGGAACTGCTCCGGATCCTGTCCGAGCCCTCCGCCGTTTTGCTCTCCGGCAGCGGGCTGCACGCGGTCGGCACGGGGCCCTTCAAGCTCATGACCACGCCCGACGGGGACTTCTTCCTGGCCCGCTTCGACGGTTTCCGCCACGGCGACGCCGGCATCGCCGAACTGCACATGCCGGAGGACCAGGCCCTGATGGATGGCCACACCTGGGCCCAGAATCTGGTCGCCCGCCGCTACGCCTGGGCGGTGTTCCCCGGCAATGTCCCGCCTGACGACATGGCGGCCGTGCGCAACGCGCCCTACGATCCGTTCCGCGTCAAGGACGGGACGGTCTGGTTCATTTCCCGCCGCATGCGCCGCCTCCACCCCGATGGGGAGGACTGGACGCGCACGCAGCTCTTCGGTGCCTGGCAGGCGGACATGGACCTGCCCTACGATCCGCGTTGAACAGGGCGCGGACGGAATTCGTTGCGCCGGGCGCTGGGCGCGATAGGTTAGTTCAGGTATTCCACTGACAA
>DATJFC010000301.1:0-12142 GCA_035495995.1 Holophagaceae bacterium | reverse complement strand
CCCAGGAGGCGCGCGCTGGAGATGCCGGGGATGGGGTTGATCTGCCCGCCGTGGGTGTGCCCCGAAAGCACGAGCCGGGCGCCCGTCGCGAGGGCCCACTTGAGCATGCCGGGCCGGTGGGAGAGGCAGAGGCGGAAGGCGTCGCCGGAAAGCCCCTGGATGGCGAGGTCCGGTTTCGGCCCCGGCCCGAAGCGCACGCTGCGGAAGGCGCCGTTGCCCGCCATCTGGTCCTGGATGCCGATGATCGCAAGGCGCGCGCCGTTCCGCTCGATGACCGCGTGGGCGTTCTCGAGCATCCGGACGCCCGCAGCCTCCAGATCGCGCCAGATCGGGCGCGGATCGGAGAAGTAGTCGTGGTTGCCAAGGACGGCGAAGGTGCCGAGGCCGGGTCGGAAGCCCTCGAAAGCCTTCAGAAGGGGCGCCAGCTGATCCGGCTCGCTCTCCACGAAATCGCCACCGAAGAGGAGGAGGTCGGGGCGCTCGGCTTCCGCCAGCTCCCGCCAGCGCCGCAGGCTGGAGGCGCCGATGAGCGGGCCGGCGTGGAGGTCGCTGAGGAAGACCAGCCGCAGGCCGTCGAGCCCTTCAGGCAGGTCGGGGAAAGGGAGGCGCAGGCGGGTGATGCCGGGATCGCCGTAGGCCTCGCGGGTGCCCAGGGCCGTCGTGGCCGCCGCGCCCCCGACGCCGAGAAAGGCCGAGCGGCGCAGGAAGGCCCGCCGGGCAGGGCTCTCGGGCGCCTCCTCTCCGCCGCGGAGCCGCAGGCGCGCCCGCCACAGCAACCGCGTGAAGCCCGACCACAGGATCACGGCGACGGCCACCACCTGGAGGTAGACGCCGAAGCGGGCCATCGGGCGCATCCAGATCAGCGGTCCGGTGGGCACGCCGAGGAAGCGCAGGACCACGTAGGCGAGCATGGGCAGGTTCAGCAGGACGAGGGTCCAGTTCAGCGTCCGCCTGCGGCTCCGTTCCACCCAAGGGTGGAGTCCCTTGGCGAGGCCCCCCTGCAGGGCGAGGACCAGGGCCAGAAAGATGGAAAGGACCATGGCTCCAGTGTGGCGGAAGGGACGCGGCGGCTGAGAGCCGGATCTCGGTTGACAGGTCGCGGCATTTAATTGAGACTGAGTCTCGATGTTGATTGCCACTCCCCTCCCCGCGCTGGTAGCCCCAGCCCCCTCGCTGGATCGCGAAGCCCTCTCCATGGGCACGCGGCTCCGAATGCACCTTGAAGGCGCCGGAGATCTGGCGGCGGCCTCCGAGGCGGCCTTCGCCGAAGCCGAGCGCATCGAGCGGGCCTGCTCCACCTGGCGGACCGACAGCGTCTGGAGCCGGCTCAATGCCGCGGGGCATGCGGAGCTGGACCCGGAATGGGCCGTCCTACTTTCCAAAGCGAAGGCCTGGTCCCCGCGCATGGAAGGCGCCTTCGACCCCGTGCTGGGCCGCCTGATCGCCGCGTGGGGATCGCGGACCGGGGGCCGGACGCCTTCGGGGCCGGAGCTGGAAGACGCGCGCCGCGCTGCAGGCGCCGGCCACCTGTCCGTCGAAGGGAACACGGTCAGCCTCACGGATGGAGCCTGGATCGAAGAGGGCGGTTTCGTGAAGGGCTACGCCCTCGACCGCATGAAGGCCGCGCTCGTGGCCGCGGGAGCGCGGTCCGGCTACCTCGATTTCGGCGGCCAGATCCTCGCATGGGGCCGCGCGCGCGCCGTGACCATCGCCGATCCTCGGGACCGCGCCCAGCCGCGCTTCTCGCTGCGCCTGGAGGACGCCTCCCTCGCCTGCAGCAGCGACGCCGTGCGGGGCAGGCACCTGCTCGATCCCCGCACGGGACGGCCCTGCCCGGCCTGGGGCGAGGTCGCCGTCGTGGCGTCCAGCGCCTTCGACGCGGATGTCCTCAGCAAGCTCTATGTCCTCGGCCCTGGCAAGGGTCTCGCGTGGGCCGACGCCCACGGCGTGGCCGCGGCCTTCCTTCCCAACGCCGGCGCGCCGCGGTTGAGCCGCGCCTTCCGCGCCCTGCATCCCGTCTCTCTGGAGTCCCGATGAAACCGACCCTCCTCGCCCTCGCCCTCGTGGCCGGTCCGCTCTTCGCGCAGGACGCCCCCAAACCCGCGCCGGACGCGCCGAAGACGGACTCACAGCGCATCCAGGAGCTGGAGCGCAAAGTGGACATCCTCTCCAGGCAGCTGGAGGCCCAGCAAACCGGCTCGACGCAGCCCACGGCCAATGGCGGCGAAGGCGCCTTCGGCATGGGTTCGGCGGCGAGCAAGGTCTATGGCGCGAACGCGGGCCTCTCCATCGGCGGCTACGGCGAGATCGTTTACCAGAATTTCGACTCGAAGCTCCAGGACGGCACCCGGAGCGCGGCGGACAACCAGGCGGACACGCTGCGCGGCGTGCTCTACGTGGGCTACAAATTCAACGACCGCATCGTCTTCAACTCCGAGCTGGAGTGGGAGCACAGCGGATATTCCGACGAGCATCCCGAGGGCGAGGCCATCGTCGAGTTCGCCTACCTGGACTTCCTCGTCAACAAGGCGGTCAATGTGCGCGCGGGCCAGCTCCTGCTGCCCATGGGCTTCACCAACCTGATCCACGAGCCCCCGGCCGTGCTGAGCGTGGCGCGGCCCTTCGTGGAGCGCGAGGGCGGCATCATCCCCACCACCTGGCATGAGAACGGCGTGGGCCTCCACGGCGAGCTGCCCTTCAACCTGAATTACCAGGCCTATGTCGTGGCCGGCCTCTCGGCGACCGGGTACCCGAATGTGGAAGGCTTCAGCGCGGAAGGCATCTCTGGCGGGCGGCAGGACGGCAACAAGTCCGTCGCCAACCACCTCGCCTTCACGGGGCGCCTGGACTGGAACCCGGTGCCGGGCGTCACGATCGGCGGCAGCTTCTACCACGGCGACAGCAACCAGGTCCCGGGCGCCGTTCCGATCTACACCAGCGTCTTCGATGCCCACGCTGAATACCGCGCGCGCGGTTGGCAGCTGCGCGGCCTTTACGCCCGCACCACCAACAGCGCCGCGGGCGTGGCGGCCCTGGGCGCCGCCGACCCCGCGCGGGAGGTGGGCACGCGGCAGTGGGGGGGCTACCTGGAGGCGGGCTACGACGTGCTCGGCCTGACGGGCTCCACCCAGGCGCTCATCCCCTTCCTGCGCTGGGAGCGGCTGAACCTCCAGTCCCAGGTGGCGCCAGGCGTCGTCGCCGACCCGGCCAACGACCAGAACATCCTGACGGGCGGGTTGAGCTGGAAACCCATCCCGCAGATCGCCGTGAAGGCCGATTTCAGCCGCGTGCGCAACGCCGCGGGGAGCGGCCGGAACCAGTTCGACCTCGGCATCGGCTACGAGTTCTGAGATGCTTCGGCCCGTCCCCGCTCTGGTGAAACGATGATCCGGCTCCGCATGCTTCCGCTCTTCGCCTTCGCGGCCTTGCTGCAGGCGCTGCCGACGCAGCAGCAGGCGCTCCAGATGGCCTTTCCTGGCTGCGCCTTCACGCGGAAGGAGTTCTTCCTCACGGAGGCGCAGGCCACGCAGGTGAAGACGCTCGCGAAGGCGGACCTGCCGGGCCTCTGGTTCGTCGGCTACGAGGCCCGGAAGGACGGCCAGCTCGTGGGCGTCGGCTTCTTCGACACCCACCGCGTGCGCACCGAGAACGAGACCGCCCTGGTGGCGGTGGGCGCGGACGGCCGCATCCGCCGGGTGGAGGTCGTCGCCTTCCGGGAGCCCCAGGATTACGCGCCGAAGCAGGCCTGGATCGACCAGTTCCAGGGCAAGCCGCTGGATGGGGAGCTCTCCCTCAAGCGCGACATCCGCCCGCTCGCGGGCGCGACCCTGACGGCGAACGCGCTGACGGACGCCTCCCGCCGGGGCCTGGCGTTGTGGCAGGTCTTCTACGGCGGAGCCACGAAATGATGGCGCTGGAGCGCAGGGGCCTCCATGCGGCGGCGCTCGCCGCCGCGCTCACGGGCGGCCTCTACGGCTGGTTCCGCTACTTCGGCCAGCGCATGGGCGATTTCGGCCCTGAACCGAGCCCCTGGCAGGGCATCTGGCACCACCTCCATGTCCTCGCCGCGCCCCTGCTCCTCTTCATGCTGGGCGTGATCCTGCGCGGCCACCTGCTGCCGAAGCTGCGCGCGGGCGCGCGGGAAGGGCGCCGCACCGGCCTGACGCTCGGCCTCCTCGTCGCGCCCATGGTCCTTTCGGGCTACGGCATCCAGGTGGTCACGGAGGCGCGCTGGCATGTGGCGCTCGCGTGGATCCACGGCCTCTCCAGCCTTCTCTTCGTGTCCGCCTACCTCGTCCATCTCATCGCCATCTGGAGATACCGGCGTCTCGCGGAAGACGAGGCCTGAGGCCGTAGACTGAGGGCATGGCCCGCATCCGCATCCTGCCCGACCATGTCGCGAACCAGATCGCGGCGGGTGAGGTCGTCGAGCGGCCCGCCTCCGTCCTGAAGGAACTGCTGGAGAACGCCCTGGACGCGGGCGCCACGCGACTGGAAGTGGCCTGGGAGGACGGCGGCAAGCGCCTCGTGCAAGTGGCGGACGACGGCCACGGCATGGGCCGTGACGAGCTCTACCTCGCGCTGGAGCGCCATGCCACGAGCAAGGTGCGGACCGCCGACGACCTGGGCCATCTCTCCACCTTCGGCTTCCGGGGCGAGGCGCTGCCCAGCATCGCCACCGTGTCCCGCTTCGAGCTGTGGAGCGCGGAAGCCGAGGGCGAAGGCCACCGCTTGCGCAGCGAGTTCGGCGTCGTGAAGGGCGTGGAACCGGCGCCGCGGTCCAAGGGCACGACCGTCACGGTGCGCGACCTCTTCGCGACGCTGCCGGCGCGGCGGCGTTTCCTGAAATCCACGGACACGGAGCACGCCCAAGCGTGGGCCACCGTCGCGCGCATGGCGCTGGCCACGCCATCCGTCCACTGGACCGTGCGCACGGACCGGGGCGCGCCGCTGCAGCTGCCGCCCGTGAAGGACGCGGGCGAGCGGCTGGGCGCGCTCTTCGGCGAGAAGTTCGCGAAGCTCGTCCCCTTCCGCAATGGCGACGCCGGGTGGCAGTTGCACGGCTTCCTATCGCCGCCCTCCTTGAGCTTCCGGGACCGCAACCACCTCCACCTCTTCGTGAACGGCCGCGCCGTGCGGGACAGGCTGATGCTGGCGGCGCTGTCCGAAGGCTGGTCCGGCGCCTTCGCCAAGGGCGCCTATCCGGCCGCCGTGATCTTCCTCGAAGTGCCGCCGGAGGAAGTGGATGTGAATGTCCATCCCACCAAGGCCGAGGTGCGCTTCCGCCACACGCAGCGCATCTTCCCATGGGTAGCGAAGGCCACGGGCGAGGCCTGGCGCGCGCTGCAGGGCGATCTCACTTCCGTCCTCGAATTGCCGCCCAAGCCCGATGAGGCCGAATTCGAGCTGGCCTCCCGCCATCGCGAAGCCGAGCATCCCCGCCTCTGGAGCGGCGCGGCGGCGGAAGCCTTCGCGGCCCTCGCGGGCGGCGAGCTGGACCGCAGCTATGAGATGGCGCCCACCACGATGCGCGCGGCGGAGCCGGAGGGCAGCGACCTGCTCTACCTCGGCTCCTTCGAACGCACCTACCTCCTCGTCGAGGTGCGGCCCGGCGCCTACGCGCCCGCGCCGGAGCTGTGGATCGTGGACCAGCATGTGGCCCATGAGCGCGTCCTCTTCGAGCGGCTCTTCCTCCGCAGGCACGCCCCCGCCGTGCAACCCCTCATGCCGCCTCGCGTGGTGCAGCTGGGCCCCGCCGCGACGGCGCGGCTCACGCCCTTCCTCGACGAGCTCAACGCCGTCGGTGTGGAAGTGGACGCCTTCGGCGCCGACGCGCTGGTGGTGCGCGGCCTGCCGGACTTCCTCTCGGACCGCGACCCCCAGGCGCTGCTGGAAGACCTCCTTGCGCGTCTGGAGCGCGAGGGCCGGGCCGATCTCGACGCCTTCCGCCGCGACCTCAACGCGGAGCTGGCCTGCCGCGCCGCCATCAAGAAGCACGAGCGCCTGCCCGCGGAGCTCGCCCTGCGCCTCGTGAGGGATCTACTCGCCTGCGAAACGCCCAACACCTGCCCCCACGGGCGGCCCATCCTCAAGAAGCTCAGCCTCGGCGATCTCGAGCGGAGTTTCGGGCGGAGGGTGTAGTGTCGGGGAATCCCCTGGAGATCCGCATGAAGCGTCTGCGCCCCGCATGTCTGCTCGCTGTCGCGCCGCTGGCGCTCTCCGCCCAGGCCCCGGCCTGGCAGCCGCAGGTGGCGGCGGTGTGGAGCGAGGCGCAGGGCGGCCTGAAGGATGTGACGAGCGAGCACGCGCTCGGCCTCCTGGTCGGCGCCCAGGTGCAGGAGAATCCGCAGGGCGCGCTGCGGGTGTTCGCCGAGTACCGCCGCGTCTTCTCCGGCGATTCCCGCTACAGCCTCGCGGACGCGGGCTTCGACCTCACGGGCGCCATCAACGGTCCCCTCTACGGCTTCATCGGGACTTCCGCGGAACGCATCCACCTGCCGCGGCGCGATCCCGCCACCAAGCTGGGCTGGCGCGGGGGCATGGGCTGGTCCCTGTCCCAGCGTTTCGGGCTGGAGGCGACCTACACGACGGCCTCCCTCGATCATCGCAGCGTGAACAGCCTCGACTTCTCGCTGCGGGTGACCTTCTAGGCGTTCTCGGCGTTCTCCCAGGCCACGCGTTCCGCCGCGAAGTCGAGACCAAGGCGTTTGGCGGCGGTGTAGAGCGCGGGGCGGGCGAGCCCCAGCGACTCCGCGGCCTCCGCGGCCTTGAAGCGGTGGCGGCGCAGCGTGTCCAGCAGCAATTGGCGCTGGAAGGCGCGAGTCGCCTCCTCCCAGGCGCGGGATTCGAAGACGGGCTGGTCCAGCTCGGGGAAGTGGGCCGCGCCGAGGGGGCCGTCGCCGCAGCGGAGCAGGGCGCGCTCAAGGGCATGGCGCAGCTCGCGGAAATTACCCGGCCAGGGCAGGCGCGCCAGCGCGCGGTCGAGGCCGGGCGAGAGCGCGGGCGCCGGGCGTCTCATTTCCGCTGCGGAACGGGAGACGAGGCGCGGCAGAAGCCAGTCCAATTCGTGGCGGCGCTCGGCGAGGGAGGGCAGGCTCAGCACCGTGCCTTGGAGGCGGAAGAGCAGGTCGCGGCGGAAGGTCCCGCGGGCGGCGAGGTCCTCCAGGGGCCGGTGCGTCGCGGCGGCGAAGCGCACGTCCACCGTCGTCGCGCGGTCCGAACCCACGCGGCGCACTTCGCGCTCCTGCAGCACGCGCAGCAGCATGGATTGCAGGCGGGGCGAGAGGTCCGCCACTTCGTCGAGGAAGAGCGTCCCGCGGTGGGCGGATTCGATGGCGCCGCGGCGGTCGCTGGAGGCGCCGGTGAAGGCGCCCTTCGTGTGGCCGAAGAGCTCGGATTCCAGCAGGCTCTCGGCGAGGGCCGCGCAGTTCACGGCCACGAGGGGCCCCGTGCGGCCGGAGCGCGCGTGCAGCTCTCTCGCCGCGAGCTCCTTGCCGCTGCCGGTGGGGCCGAGAATGAGCACGCTCAGCTCCGAGGGCGCGACGCGCTGCAGCTCGCGCATGACGGAGGCCATGGGCTCGCTGCCGTCCGTGAGCAGCAGCTCGGAGGCTTCGGGCGGAGGCGGCGCGGCCTCTTGCAGGCGCGCGAGCCAGGGCGCGGCCAGCGCGGCGGAGGGCGGCGCGGAAAAGGGGACGGCAGGATCCTGCGCCATCACGAGCGCGCCGCAGGGCGCGCCCTCCCAGGCGAGGGGCAGGCTCCACCAGACCTTGGCCCGGTCTTCCACGGCGGGCACGGCGCCGCCTTGGCGCACAGCGCTGAGGAGAGCCGGGGGCGGCGCTTCCCCGCGCCCCATCAGTCCGCTCTTGCCCCAGACGAGCCAGGCGTCGCCGGGGAGCGCATCGAGCCAAGCGCGCAGCGCGGCCTCCGGCGCGGGGGAGTCGAGCGAGGCCGAAGGCCAGAGGGACTGCATCCTCGCCGACAGGGGGGCCGAGCTCGCGCGGTCGGCGAGGGCCTGCAACGCGAGCAGGCGGTCCGGCCTCCGCTGCCCGGGCCTGCGCTCCAGCAAGAACAGGCCGCCCAGCAGGCAGGCGAGGCGGTTGGGGTTGGATTCGAAAAGCGTCCAGTGTGCGGTGCCATCCTCCTCGCCGCGGGCGGCGCGATGGACGGCCCAGAGGTAGGCGGTGTCCATGTCCGCGTCTTCCGGGCAGGGTCCCATTTCCGGGCGCAGCCAGGCTTCAAAGAAGGCACGCCGTGCCTCCAGGGGGATGTGCTGGAGCGCCTCCCTCACCCACTCCGCGCGTCCCAGGGCCACGCCTGTTTCGCCCAGCAACGCCCACGCGGGGACGAAGGTGGGATGGTCGAGCGCCAGCCGCCGCGAAAGGCGCCCCGCGTGGTCGAGGTCGCCTTCCGCGGCGAGGAACAGCAGTTTCCATTGCGTGTCCCAGGGCTCGGGCTGGGTGCCCCGCGCTTCCAGCCAGGCGCGGAGGCCGGGGACATCCGCCCACCAGAGCGCCGGGATGCACGCGTTGGAGGCGGCGCGCTCCTTCCAAGGCGCGGCGCCGAGCCGCGCGAAATGCGCATGGGCCAGGGTGAGCGCGCGAAGGCTGCCTTCCATCTCCTGGGCGCGGAGGGCGCGCAGTCCTTCGGCCATCCAATGGAATGGATCGCAGCAGGGATGGGCCGCGGTCCCGAAGTCCGGATAGCCGCCGGCCGCTGGCGCGGCTTCGCCGCCCCACCGCATGCGCAGCCGGTCCCAGCTGGGTTCGCCACAGGCCGCCGGTGGCGGCGGGCGATCGAGGGACTCCTGGAGATCGGCGGATACGGAGGCTTCCCAGCCCGTCGGCACGCGCGCGGGAAGTTTGCCGTCGAGCACGGCGCGCAGGTCCCCATCCGGCGCATCGCCAAAGGCGAGGCCGCGGGGGCGGAAGGGCGCGAGACCCGCCGGCGAGAGTCCGAAGCCGCGGCCCCAGGCCCGCACGCGCGGGTCGATCATCCAGGCGCCCTCGAGCTCCCGCAGCCAGGGAGCGCCGCGGAACGGCGCCAGCGCCTCAGGCAGCGCGGCCATCAACAGGGGTTCCAGATGGGGGCGCAAGGCTTCCCAGGGCAGATCGAAGGGCGGATCGCCGCTGGGCAGAAGGCGTCCCTCCCCATCGAGCTGGGCGAGCAGCGCCTCGGCCCAGCCTTCCGGCAGGGGCCCGCGCAGGCTCTGCGGGATCAGGGGTTCGAGAAAGGGCGGCAGGCGCAAGGCGCCCTCTTCCACGGCCGCCAGGCAAGGGATCCAGCGCAGGCGCGTGTCGAGATCCAGCAGGGCCGTCGCCGCGGCCATCCATGGGCCCGCGTCGCCAGCCAGCAAGGCGCCCCAGGCCCAGGTCCTCAAAGGATCTTCGCGGCGGCCCGGCAGGGTGGCGGGGGCCTCGGCGCTGCCATGGCGCAACAGGGCGATGAAGGCTTCATCCGGCGCGGAAGCGAAGCCTTCGAATGAACCCGGCCGCGGCCCTTCGGGCCGCCTGCCGTGCCAGGCCCCCTTCGGCCAGCGGCCCTCGCGGCCGCCCAAGAGCCAGGCCTGGGCGAGGGCGCTCAAGGCCCAGGCGGTGTCCCCGAAGCGGCGCCCCTTGTCGAGCGTCCAAGGCATCCGCCAATGCCCGAGCCAGCCGCTGCGGAGGGCGGCGTCCGCCATCACGAGCCCAGGAGCGTGTGCCAGACCCCCCAGAAATCGGGGAAGGTCTTGGCGACGCAGTGGGGATCCTTCAGGCGCCCGCCCCGCTTGAGCCCGCCCACCGCCGCCGCGAAGGCCATGCGGTGGTCGTTGCGCGGATCGAAGGGCTCGCGGTTTAGATCGGCCGGGCCTTCGACGGGTTCGATGGCGAGCGTGTGATCGCCCTCGACCTGCGCCGTTCCGCCCAGCCAGCGCACCAGTTCCGCGGAAGCTTCGAGGCGGTCGCATTCTTTCAAGGGCAGGGTGTGCAAGCCCGTCAGCAGAGAGGGCTCTGGCGCGAGGGCCGCCGTGGCGGCGAGGACGGGGCCGAGGTCCGGGCAATCCGTGAGGTCGGCGCGGAGGCCGCGCTTCAGGGGGCCCCAGACCCGCAAACGCGAGCCGGGAACCCACGTGAAACCGCATCCGGCCGCCGCGAGGATCTGAAGCAGGGCGCGGTCGCCTTGAGCGTCTTCAGGATCCAGCGGTCCCAGCTCCACCGCCCGGCCCGTGACTGCCGCCGCGCAAATGAGAGCCGCCGTGCCGCTCCAGTCGGCGGGCAATTCCAGATCCACGGCATTCAACGCGCCTCCTGGGATTTCCCAGGTGTGGACGGTGAAGGCTTCGGGCCCGCCGCCTTCCACCAGTTGGGGCGCCGGGTAGCGCGCGGCCTCCAAGCGGTCCGGGACGCCGAAGCGGGAAAGCCAGTGGCGCGTGAGTTCGAGGTAGCTGGGACTCGCGACCGCGTCCCAGGAAATGCGGCCTCCCCCGGGAAGCGCGGCCGCGGCCATCGCCAGTCCCGTGAGGAACTGGCTGGAAAGACTGGCGTCCACATTCGCCACCAGATGCTCGGGCGGCACCGGGCAGGGATGCAGCGTGCCGCCGTCCGGAGCCGGATCCCAGCGGGCGCCCAGTTTCCTCAACGGCGCCAAGAGCGGCTCCAAGGGCCGTTCGAAAAGGCGCTCCGCGCCGGTGAGCCGCACGGGCCCTTCCGCGAGCAGGGCCGCCCAGGGCAGGAGGAAGCGAAGGGTCGTTCCCGAAGCTCCAAGCCAGAGCGGACGCCGGGCCGTGGGACGCGCGCCCCCTCGGATGCGCCAGACGCCCGGCGATTCCTCGATGCCGACGCCGAGGTCCTGCAGGGCGCCCCGCATCCACTGGGTGTCTTCCGCATCCAGGCCATTGCGGAGCGTGGAGGGCCCAGGCGCCATGGCTGCCAGCAGCAGGGCCCGGTTCGTCGCCGATTTGGACCCTGGAAGCGGCGCGGGGTGGAGCGGGACTCCCGCCGGAAGGGTGTCTTGAGGAAGTGACAGGATCACGCTGCCAGCTTCACGCCCCCTCGCGCGGCACGCAAGCTCAGAAGCGCTTCTTGAGGATGAGATCCGTCCGCCGGTAGTCATAGAGGCCGCCGCCCCGGGTCTGGTCCATGTATTCCACCGAAACCCGCCACCGCTGGGGCAGGTTCAGGGCGAGCACATAACGGTCCCCGGCGGCGTCGGAGTGGTACCACCAGCGGTCGCCGTTGATGGAGCCGAGCGCGCCGTCGGTGTCGAGGATCTGATGGATGAAGCCTGCCTGGGGCCACCAGCGGCGCGTGGGGCTGCCGACCCACACCTGGAAGTCCTGCCCGATGTCACCGTCCTGTTGGCGTCGTTGCCGCTGGGCGGACACGGCCACGGGGACCGCTCCATCCCAGTCCACCTGGGCGCCATAGACGGTGTAGCGGTAGTGGGCATCGGCGTATCCGCCGGCGTTCCCATAGGTGCCGTAGTCGCCGTAGTAGGAGCCGTCAGGGTTGATGCCCGCTCCGCCGTTCTGGCGGAGGAAGAGCGGGGCATCTTCCTGCCGGGGCTGCAGATCCCAGATGCCGCCGTGGGCCGTGGCGGTGAAGGCGCCGAAGACGAAGCGCGCGACCGCTTGCCCGGCGCGCACGCGGACCCGGCCGCCATTCAGGAGCCGGACCTCGCCGGCGGCGCCCCGGAGGCCCAGCTCTTCGACGACGGATTCCGTGCGGAAGAAGGCCCGGCCGCTGCCGCCGATGATGCGCAGCTCGGGATCCCAGAGGCTCTCCGACACGAGCATCGGATTGTCCACGAGCCCGCCTTGCAGCTCGAGGCCCGCGGACTCGCCCACATGGGAAAAGCGCAATTCGGCCAGATCCAGCCGGGACCCGTTGCTCGGCTGGTTGTCCTGGCGGAAGAGGTTCTTGGCATTCCCGTCGCTGCCGAGATAGGAAACCGTGCCCGCCTTCAGCTCGAAGCCGGAGGTGAGGTCGAAGGTCCAGCGCAGGCGCAGGCGGAGATCGGAGCGGTCGAAGTCGTGCCCCCCCGGCGGCGCGTCTTCGCGCTCCGCTTGGGCCGTCAGCTCCCAGGCGGGGATCCAGGGGTTGGCCTTCTCCTCCTGGAAGTAGGCTTCCTGCGCCGTCAGGGGGAGGGCAACGGCGGCGCAGGCGAG
>DATJFC010000300.1:0-5227 GCA_035495995.1 Holophagaceae bacterium | reverse complement strand
GTCCCGCGCGAGGCTCCTCACATAGAAGCCGCCGCGGCAGGTGATGCGCAGGACGCTGCGCGAAGGCAGCTCGTGCGAAAGCCACGCGGCCTCGTGCAGGTAGACGCGGGAGGGCGGCAGCACGACCTCCTCGCCGCGGTGGGCCTTCTTGTAGGCAGCCTCGCCGCCGATCTTCTTCGCGCTGGTGGCGGGAGGAACCTGGTCGTGCCAGCCGATGAAGCCCGCGAGCGCGGCGTCGAGAGCCGCGGGCGCGAGCGCGGCAGCGCCGCCTTCCGAGACCGCCTGCCCGAGATGGTCGCAGGTGTCCGTCTCGCGGCCCCACTCGACGGTGGCCTCGTAGGTTTTCGGGAGCGGATGCATCAGCTCCATGAGCCGCGTGGCCTGGCCCGCGAGGATGAGCAGCAGCCCGTCCGCGAAGGGGTCCAGCGTGCCGCCGTGGCCGATGGCCACCTTGCCCTGCCCCGCTTCCCGGGCCGCGCGCGTGAAGCCCTTCACGATGGCGAAGCTGGTCCCGCCCACCGGCTTGTGGACGAGGTGGATGCCCGCCTCGATCAAGCGTCTTCCCCAACCTCGGGGTCTGGCTCGGGGTCGGGCTCCGGAGGCCGCGCCTGGCGTTCCTTCTCCAGTTCCGAGAAGAGGGATTCGAGCTTGTTGCCTTCGCCCACGGTGGCGTCCTGGAAGAAGCGCAGCTCGGGCGCGCGCTTCATGTGCAGGCGCTTGCCCAGTTCCGTGCGGAGGAAGCCCGTGGCGCGCTGCAGGGCCTTGAGCGTCTTCGCTTCCTGGTCCGCCTGGGCCACGCCGGGGGCGGGCAGCACGGTGAAGTAGATCCGCGCCACGCCGCGGTCGCCGCTGAGGCGCACGGCGGTGAGCGTCACGAACCCCAGATCGGGATCCCGCAGCTCCCGCTGCATGAGGGTTCCGAGGAGGAAGTGGACTTGGTCTTCGAGGCGTTCGGGGCGCTGCATGCTTCCAGTGTAAGGCCGGAGACCGGAGACTGGGGGCTGGAGGCGCGGATGGCCGACTGGTTCGAGCAGTGGTTCGATGGGGATTACGCGGCCCTCTACGCGCACCGCGACGCGGGCGAAGCCACGCTGGCCGTGGCCACGGCCCTCCTCGAGGCGCCAGAGCTGGGCCGAGGTCCGGTGCTGGACCTGGCCTGCGGCGCCGGACGCCACCTCGGCGAGTTGAGGAAGACGAACCCTTCCGCCTTCGGCCTGGACCTCAGCGCGGCCCTGCTGGGGCTCGCCCCCGACGGCCTGCGTCCCTGGCTGCTGCGCGGGGACATGCGGCGGCTGCCCGTGAAGGCGGGCCTTTCGGGCATCACGCTCTGGTTCACGCCCTTCGGCTACTTTGCCGACGCGGAGAACGAGGCGCTGCTACGCGCCCTCGCAAACCTGCTGCGCTCCGGCGGCGTGCTGCTCATCGACTACCTCAACGCCGCGGAGCTGCGCCGCACGCTGGTGCCCGAGGACACGCTGGAGCGCGCCGGCATCCGCGTGAAGAGCCGACGCCGCATCGAGCAGGGCCGCGTCATCAAGGAGATGGAGCTCCTGCGCCTGGATACCGGCGAGACGCGCCAGGCGCGTGAAAGCGTCCACATCTACGAGCCCGGCGAGCTCGAAGCCATGGCCGCGCGCGCGGGATTGAAGCTCCGCAAGACCATGGGCCGCTACGACGGCTCCGCCTTCGATGAGCGCAGCCCGCGCTGGATCGCGCTGTTCGAAAAAGGCTGAACCACGAAGACGCGAAGGCCGCCAAGGTCCACGAAGAAAAGCGTTGAACCACGGAGACGCGGAGACGCGGAGACCTGCGTTCAGATGCCAGGGCTCGCCGCGGCGCGGCGGCCTTCGCGCATAGCGCGAAGGTGGGATCAAGCGAGGGCGGCGACTCCGCGCGCTCGCGCGCGAGATCGCCGTCCTCGCTTGATCCCCGGCCCAGGCTGTCCAGACGCAGTGCTTCGTGGACCTTCGTGTCTTCGTGGTGAGGCTTTTCTCCGCGCCTCCGCGTCTCCGTGGTTTGCAGTTGTCCATTCCCTTGCCAGAATGGTCGGTTGATCCATCCAGGAGCGGCCATGGGCTTCCAGTCGGTGCGGGACCTTTCTGTGGCGGGCAAGCGCGTCTTCTTGAGGGCGGACCTGAATGTGCCGCTCAAGGACGGAAGCATCACGGACGCCACGCGCATCGAGGCCACGCTTCCGACGCTGGACTTCCTGCTCAAGGCCGGCGCTTCTGTCGTGATGGCCTCGCACCTGGGCCGCCCCGCGGGAACGGGATTCGAGGAGGCCTTCTCCATGAAGCCGGTGGCGGCCTGGCTGAAAGCGAAGGGCTACGCCATCTCGCTGGCGCCGGGCGTCACGGGCGAGGCCGTGGAGGCCGCCGCGCATGCGCTGCGGCCGGGCCAGGTCCTCCTGCTGGAGAACCTCCGTTTCGACAAGGGCGAGACGAAGAACAAGGACGAGTTCGCGGCGGATCTCGCGAAGCTGGCGGACGCCTATGTGGACGACGCCTTCGGCGCCGCGCACCGCGCGCATGCCTCCGTCGCGGGCATGGTGCGGCATTTCCCGAAAGAGGCCGTGGCCGCGGGCTTCCTCATGGAGAAGGAGCTTAAGGCCCTTTCCCGCGTGCTCCACGATCCGGAGAAGCCCCTCGTCGTGATCTTCGGCGGCTCGAAAGTGAGCGACAAGATCGAGCTCATCCAGAACTTCCTCGGCAAGGCCAGCGCCATCCTCATCGGCGGCGCCATGAGCTACACCTTCCTCAAAGCCCAGGGCTCGCCCATCGGCACGAGCCTGTGCGAAGCGGACAAGCTGGACCTCGCCCTGTCCTTGCTGAAGGAGGCCGAGGCCAAGGGCACGAAACTGATGCTGCCGGTGGACCATGTGGCCGCGGCTGAGTTCCGCGCCGATTCCCCTTGCGTCGTCACCGACGGCCAGGCCATCCCCGAAGGCAGGATGGGGCTCGACATCGGCCCTGAGACCGTCGCCCTCTACGCGGAGGAGATCCGCTCGGCGAAGACGCTGCTCTGGAACGGCCCCATGGGGGTCTTCGAGATGGAGCCCTTCGCGAGCGGGACCCTGAGCATCGCCGACGAGCTCGCGAAGGCCGCGGATGGCGGCGCCTTCGTCCTGGTGGGGGGCGGCGACAGCGTCGCCGCGGTGAACCAGGCCGGCCTGGCGGACCGCATGAGCCATGTGAGCACCGGCGGCGGCGCCAGCCTCGAATTCCTTTCCGGCCTCATCCTCCCTGGCGTCGCCGCGCTGGAGCGCTAAGCTCGTGTCCATGCGCTGCCTCGTCGCCAACTGGAAGATGAACATGCTCTCGGCCGGGGCCGCGGCCTTCTGCGAGGCGCTGCTGGCGGACCGCGCGCTGGAGGGCTCGATGGGGCTGCGCCTGGGCATCGCGCCGCCCTTCACGCTCGCGCGCCAGGTCGCGGAGTCGCTGCGGGAGCGGCGCGTCTCCGTCTTCGGCCAGAACGCCCACTCCGAGGCCGAGGGCGCCTTCACGGGCGAGATCAGCCTGGGGATGCTGAAGGACGCGGGCTGCTCCGGCGTCATCCTCGGCCACAGCGAGCGCCGCCGCTACAACGGCGAGACGGAGGAGACGCTCGCGAAAAAGCTCCGCGCGGCCTGGGACCACGAGATGCTGCCCCTGCTCTGCGTGGGAGAAAGCCTGGAGGACCGCGAATCCGAGCGCACCTTCCAGGTGCTCAAGGAGCAGCTCTCCATCCTCGACGGGAGGTCCGGCCCGCTCTGGATCGCCTACGAGCCCGTGTGGGCCATCGGAACGGGGCGCCGGGCCGAGGCCCCGCAGATCCAGGACGCCCACGGGTTCATCCGCGCCGAGCTGCTCGTCCGCATGGGCGAGGGCGGCCTGCGCGCGCCCATCCTCTACGGCGGCAGCGTGACGCCGGAGCATTTCCCCGAGCTGCTCGGCATCCCCGAAGTGGCCGGCGCCCTCGTGGGCGGGGCGAGCCTGGATCCCGCGAAGTTCCTCGCGATGGCCGAGGCCGCCCGCGCCTGAACGCTACTTTGGCGGGTCGGGGGCGTCCTTGGAGGGATCCGGAGCGGGCTGCTCCGGCACGGGAGGATCGGGCTGGTCCAGGGGCTGGGCCGCGGGCGCCTGGGGCTCTGGAGCCTGGGCGGGCGCGCCGTAGTAGCGGGCGGGGCCGCGCGGCCATTGGAAGCGCTCGGCGAGCCGGCCCACGAGCAGCCGGGCGTAGGCCTGGGCCTCGACCTCCTGCACGCGCACCTCGTCCGAGCCTTCGTCGCCGCGCAGCGGTTCCAGCATGGGCATCAGGTCCTCGGTATCGATGGATTCCGAAGCGAGGGGCTCGGAATCGCCGGCCTCCATCAGCCGCGCCTCGGAGCTGATGCGGTCCGGGTAGTAGCCCAGCCAGGCGAATCGGTCCTGCTCGGCGGCGGCGTTGCTGCCCGCGAAGAGGCCCCAGAAGAGGCCGTCGAAGAACCAGTCCCGGTCCCCGGCCGCGGCGCTCAGGACGCCGACCGTCGTGCCCACTCCGACGCCCACCGCCGCGCCGGTGCTGCTCGAGCCGTTGACGAGGCCCCGGCGCTCCAGCTTCACCTCCAGCCTCACGGCCTCCGGCGGCGGCGCGACGCCCTCGGGCACGACCATCACGCGCGTGGCCAGGCGCACGCGCAGGGCGGCTTCGAGCGTGGCGGCGAAATCCTTGGAACCTGGGCCGTCCGGGGCCACGGCGCAAACGACGGCGACCGGCCGTGGATGCTGGCGGAAAGCCTCCACTTCCGGCCGCTGGCAGGCCGTCAGCAGCACGAGAGCGGCGGGAAAGAGCGCGGCGGCGCGAGGCATCAGGGACTCCAGGGTGTCTAAAGATGGGTCCAAGCAAAATCCATGTCCAGTAAGTGTGATGGGTAGACTGGAGGTTCGGAGGCGCGTGGATGCTCATCCTGATGCGGGCGGACGCGGGGCCGGCGGATCTGGAGCCCGTCCTGGAGCTGCTGCGCGCGAGCGGCATCAAGCCACAGGTGACGCGGACGGAAGATGCAACCTGCATCCTCGCCCCGGATGCCTCCAAGGCCCTCAAGGCGGAGCGGCTGGAAGCTCTTCCAGGCGTCCGCAAAGTCGTGCCGATCTCCAGCCCCTTCAAGCTCGCCAGCGTGGACGGGGCCCTCGGCCGCACCGTGGTGGAGGTGAACGGCGTCCGCATCGGCGGCGGCGATCTCGCCATCGTCGCGGGGCCCTGTGGCGTC
>DATJFC010000299.1:0-8415 GCA_035495995.1 Holophagaceae bacterium | reverse complement strand
ACGCCCAGCCTGCGCGCGAGGACGCCGTCGAAGATGTCGGACAGGACGGCCGCCGTGAGGATGAGGCCGAAGGCGAGCGGATGAGGGCGTCCCGAAAGCGCCAGCACCAGCGGCGCCAGGGCGAGGCGCAGCAGCGTGAGGGTGAGCGGAAGCTGGCGCATCAAGACGGGCGTTCGGCGTCCGCCGGGGGTCCCCACTTGAACCACCGCTGCCAGAAGGGCAGGGCCGGGTGGCCCGTCACTTTGCGGAGGAAGTAGATCTCGTGATCCCGCTCCAGCTGGGCGAAAGCCTTGAGTTCGTCCCGCAGCGCGGTGAGCCCCAGCGCTTCCGCGTGGATGGCGGCCTCCTCGTATTCGCGGTCGTTCTGGGATTCCAGGCGACCCGCGAAGTACATGGGGATGAACCAACCCACCATGTTGCATCCGATGAGGATCACTGCGCCCACCAAAGCCTGGAAGGCGTCCAGCGCGACGCGCGGCTTCGCGTTCAGCTCCGCCAGCATCACGCGGAGGCGCCGCCGGTGATGCCATTCCTCCCGCTCGATCTGCTGGATCTCTTCGATCTCGCGGTCGTGCTTCAGCGAGATCCCATGCCCCCGGTAAGCCAGCGCCGCCGCCAGCTCGCCGCTGTAGGCGCGCTGGAGGATGGAGACCAGCTGGGTGTTCGGGTCCAACTCGTCAACTCGGAGTGGGCTTATGGGATGAGCGTAGGGACGGAGGCCAGCAGGATGACCGCCGACAAGGAGAGGAGGCAGATGGCCGCGGCGACGATGAGGTTGGAGCGGTTCAGGCGGACATCATCTCCGATCGCGATCGAGATCAGGCAGAGCAGGCAGCCCAGCTGGGAGATTCCGACCGCCCGCGCAAGGTCAGCCTTGGCATGGTGCGCGGGGAGAAGGGGGATGAGGTAGGCGAGCCGGGCCAGGGCGAGAAGCCCCGCGAGGATGGTGAGCAGGCCGATCCCTTTCTTCACCATCGGGCTGCCGTCACACCCGCTCCACCGCCATGGCGATGGCGTTGCCGCCGCCGAGGCACAGGGCCGCGATGCCGCGCCGCTTGCCGTGGCGCTCGAGGGCGTGGAGGAGGGTGGCCATGACGCGGGCGCCGCTGGCGCCGATGGGGTGGCCGAGGGCGACGGCGCCGCCGTGGACATTGACGCGGTCCGCGGGCAGCTTCAGCTCGTTGACGGTGGCGACGAGCTGCACGGCGAAGGCCTCGTTGATCTCCCAGAGGTCCACATCCGCCACGCTCCATCCGACTTTAGCGAGCAGTTTCTGGATGGCCGGCACGGGCGCCATCGTCACCCATTCGGGATCGAGGCCCGCCGTGGCCCAGCCGAGGATGCGCGCCTGGATGGGCAGGCCGTGGGCCTTGGCGTAGGACTCGGTGGTGACGAGCGCCGCAGCCGCGCCATCGTTGACGCTGGGCGCGTTGCCGGCGGTGACGGTGCCGCCGTCCTTCTTGAAGGCGGGTTTGAGCTTCGCCAGCGCCTCCAGCGAGGTGTCCGAGCGGGGGCCTTCGTCGGTGTCCACGATCACATCGCCTTTGCGGCCCGGCACGGTGATGGACACGATCTCGGCCTTGAAGGCGCCGGACTCGATGGCGGCGATGGCCTTGCGGTGGCTCTCCAAGGACCAGGCGTCCTGCATCTCGCGGGTCACGCCGTACTTCGCCGCCACCAGCTCGCCCGTGGCGCCCATGGCCTGGTCCGTCATGGCGCAGTGGAGGCCGTCGAAGGTCATGCTGTCCACGGCGACGGCGTTGCCCATGCGCGCGCCCGCGCGGAGCTTGGGCAGGAGGTAGGGCGCGTTGGACATGGACTCCATGCCGCCGGCGAGGATGACATCGTGGTCGCCCAGCAGCACGCCGCTGGCGGCGAGCTGGATGGCCTTGAGGCCGGAGCCGCAGACCTTGTTGATGGTGAGGGCGGAAGTGGAAGAGGGCAGGCCGCCGCGCAGCGAGGCCTGGCGCGCGGGCGCCTGGCCTTCACCGGCGGAGAGCACATTGCCGAAGATGGCCTCGGTCGGCGCCGCGCCCGGCACGGCGGCCAGCAGAGCCTTCACCACTTGCGCCGCGAGATCCGGCGCCGCCAGCGGCGAGAGCCCGCCCTGGAACTTGCCCACGGGGCTGCGGAGGGATTTGAGGATGACGGCGTGTTCGGTCATGAAGGGTTCCTGTCAGGCGCGGGGCTTCTTGAGCTTGGGATCTTCCAGGGCGCTGAAGTCCATGTGCTCCAGGTTGAGCGTGGGCGGGGCGGGCGCGTAGAGGTCCGGCGCCTCCTGCTGCACGAAACGGCGCGTTCGCTCCAGCAGGTTCTCGAGATCCTGCAGCATGCGCAGGCGCTCCATCCTGAGGTTGCGGATCTGGACTTCGATCTCCACCACATGCTGCTGGGCTTCGCGGATGGTCTCGTCGGCCTTGAACTGGGCCTCCTTGAGGACGATCTCCTTCTCGCGGTTGGCGGTGTCCAGCACATCCTCTTTGGTGCGCTGCGCCTGCAGCAGCGTCTCGCGGAAGATGCGGTCCTGCTCGCCATACTGGCGGAGCCGCTCGCGGGACTCCAGAAGCTCCTCCTTGAGCCGCTGGTTCTCCGCGAGCAGCTCCTCCCAGTCCGACGAGATCTCGTGGAGGAAGGCCCGCACTTCGGATTCCTCGATGCCGCGGAAGGCCTTCGTGAACTCGCGGCGCTGGATGTCGATGGGCGTGAATTTCATGCGTCACCTATCGCGCGAGGGCGCGGAGGAAGAACTCGTTGATCCATTCCAGGACGAGCACGGCCGCAAGGGGCGCCAGGCCGATGCCCCCGATGGGCGGGATGAGCTTCTGGAAGGGCAGCAAGATGGGCTCCACCAGGGTGTCGACGATACGCACCAGCGGGTTCCTGGGGTCCGGATGGAACCAGCTGAGGATCGCCCAGACGAAGATGAGCAGCACCCATGCTCGGATGGCCCAGGACGCGATGAGGATGAGAAGCAGCATGGATGGAAAGCTCCGACCGGTCCATCATACAAGGCGGGAGGCGCCTCCATGCGCATCGGCATCTCGTGCTACGCGACCTTCGGCGGTTCCGGCGTCGTCGCCACGGAGGTCGGCAAGGCGCTGGCGGCCAGGGGCCATGAGGTCCACATCCTCAGCACCGCGCTGCCGCCGCGCCTGGTGGGGTTCGAAGACCGCATCTGCTTCCACGAGGTGACGGCCAGCCCCTATCCGCTCTTCGAGGGCTCGCCCTTCAGCATCGCGCTGGCCTCCAAGATGGCGGATGTGGCGGGGCACTACGGGCTCGAGATCATGCACGCCCACTACGCCATCCCCCACGCCAACGCGGCGCTCCTGGCCCGCATGGCGCTGGAGGGCCGGCTCAAGGTCATCACCACGCTGCACGGCACGGACATCACGGTGGTGGGCAGCGACCCGAGCTACCTGCCCATGGTGAAGCTCGCCATCCGCGAAAGCGACGGCGTCACCTCCGTGAGCCGCTACCTGAAGGATGAGACCATCCGGACTTTCGGCGTGGGTGAGTCCATCGAGGTCATCCCCAACTTCGTCCGGGCCCCGGAAATCCAGGAATCCCGCTGCCGCGACTGGCTCGCGCCCAAGAACAGCGCGGTCCTGGTGCACATCTCCAACTTCCGCCCGGTGAAGCGGGTCATGGATGTCATCAAGGTCTTCGAACGCGTGCGCAAGCAGGCGCCCGCGCGCCTCGTGATGGTCGGAGACGGCCCCGACCGCGCCGAGGCCGAGACCTATTGCCGTGAACAGGGCATCTCCGCTGAGGTGCGCTTCACCGGCAAGCAGCTGGATGTGGGCTCGGTGCTGGCCTGCGCGGACCTCTTCCTGCTGCCCAGCGCCACGGAGAGCTTCGGCCTCGCCGCGCTGGAAGCCATGTCCTACGGCGTCCCGGTCATCGCGGCGGCCGTGGGCGGCGTGCCCGAAGTGATCCGCGAGGGCGTGGATGGGTTCCTCCGCCCCATGGGCGATGTGGACGCCATGGCCGAAGCCGCCCTGCGCGTCATCCGGGAGCCCGGCCTGCGGAACCGCATGGGCGAAAGCGCCCGCAAGCACGCCCTGGGCGACTTCGCCGAGGATCCGGTCGTGGACCAGTACGAAGCGCTTTATGAAAAGGTGCTCAACGGGACGAAGCGGAGTGTCGCGGTGGGCGGCTGATTCTCCCGAATGCGGCAGGGGCGGGTTCGAACCCCTTGCCACTAGCGGCTCGCGCTTTTGCACCACTCCGACGCCCCTCGGGCGTCTCCGCGGCGAGCTCGCCGGGTGGCTGCAGCTCGCGCAGGTTGGAATCCTGAAACAGAGCCTCTTCTCAATCGGTGGTCCCTGCAGGATTCGAACCTGCGACCAAGCGGTTATGAGCCGCCAGCTCTGACCGCTGAGCTAAGGGACCACGGGCAGGCTAGCATGGCTGGGCGCGGCTTTTAGCTCGTGACGGAGGCCTTGGAATCCGCTACACTTTTCGTTCCGGCTGGGTAGCTCAGGTGGTTAGAGCGAGGGTCTCATAATCCCTAGGTCGGCGGTTCGAGTCCGCCTCCAGCCACCACGGAATGCGCAGGCCGGCTTCGTCCGGCCTGACTCGTCATGCGGACTGGAGTCTCCAGGGATCGTAGCCTCTCGTTCCTTCATCCCGGGTCGAACCCCCGGTCGTTCAGCGCGAACTCGATGAGTTGATGGAGCCGGTCCCCCAAATCCGACAGGCTGGGGGCCTCCAGCAGGAACTGCTTTTCCACGGGATCCAGATCCAGGGCCATCGCGAGGGTGTTGAGCAGCACAGGCGGCGCCAGGCCCAGATCAAGGAGCTGCTTGATCTGGGGCGCAAGATCGAACCGCGCGGCGAAACGGAAGAGGCTGACCGTGAGCGCCTCACGGGCGGCCTCAGGCCAGGGCGACTCCGCGTCGAAAGGCAGAGGCTCCCATTTCGCTTGCCGGAAGCTCCTGGCCGAGGGCTCTTCCGCGATGCGCACCGCTTCGCGCCCCTGCACGAGGAGGTTGAATCGTCCGTCCGGGAGCGGCTCAGAGCGGACGATGCGAGCCAGGCAGGCGATTCCGTACGCCGGCGTCTCGGCCGGGACCAGATCCGATCCTTCATGGGCGCGGGTGAGCGCGAGGATGAAGTGCTGGTGCGTGGCGAGGCATTCCGCCGTCATCTGCCGGTACCGCGGCTCGAAGATGTGCAGCGGCAGGTAGGTGTGCGGAAAGAGGACCCCACGGGGCAGGGGGAAGAGGGGGAGGAGGGCTGGTAGCATGGCCGGGTGGAATCCCCTGGTGCGCCTCAGAAAAACGGTCCGGCTGCTGGTCCATCTTCGGATGCGGGTTCCGGCGTCCTCCGGGCCTCGCTGGCGGCGCTGAACGATCTCCAGGGTAGCTGGGACCCCGGGCTGGTCGAGAGCTGGGCGCAGGCCATGGTCGTGGTGAAGGGCCGCCTGGTGCTCACCGGGATGGGCAAATCGGGCCTTATCGCCCAGAAGATCGCCGCGACTTTCGCCTCCACGGGGACGCCGTCCTTCTTCCTTCACCCGGCGGAAGCGCTCCATGGGGACCTGGGCATGGTGACGCCCGAGGATGCGGTGCTCGCCCTCAGCAACAGCGGCGAAAGCGAGGAAGTTGTCCGGATCCTGCCGAGCCTCCTGAGGCTGGGCGTGCCCATCGCGGCCCTGACTTCGAAGCCTGAGAGCAGCCTGGGCCGGGCCGCCCGCTGGACTTTCCTCTATGGGCTGCCCGAAGGCGAGGGATGCCCGCTGGATTTGGCGCCCATGGCCAGCACGACGCTTCAGCTCATTTGGGGTGATCTGCTGGCTGCCACCCTTATGGAGCGACGGGGATTCAGTAAGGAGGGATTCGCCCTCAATCACCCAGCCGGAAGTCTAGGTGCCAAACTACTGAAAGTGAATGTTTTGATGCATTCGGACTATCCCAGACTCCCTCCAGGGGCCCCGACGACGCAGGTTTTGGAGGCCATCACTGCAGGGCATTTGGGCATGGCCACCGTGGAGGAAGACGGGCAGCTCCTGGGCGTCATCTCCGATGGCGACATCCGCCGGGCCTTCAAGGCCGCCGAAACGAAGGGGCAAAACCCACTTCATCTCGTGGCCTCCGACTTCATGAGCAGCAGTCCGATCTCCACCCAGCCCGAAACCCTCGCCGTGGAAGCCGCTTCTCGCATGGAAACTCGCAAGGTGACTTTCCTGGTGGTGACCGATGGGAAGGGAGCCCCGGTTGGAGTGCTGCACATTCACGATCTCTTGAGCCACAAGGTCTTATGAAGATCGGGCGCGTTTTGAGGGCCTGGCTTAAGGTTACATAATATACATTATCGAAAGCTATCTGTGTCGACCCTGACCCGCTACATCCTGCGCCGTTGGGCCATCCCGCTTCTGGGGGCCTTGCTCTTCTACGGGCTGCTTCTGCTGGCCAATGAGACCGTGGGGATTTCACGGGAGATCTTCAGCGAGGGTGCTCCATTACGGTGGCTCCCCCCCCTCCTGGCGACCTCGTTGCCGGAAATCCTCGGGATGGTGCTGCCCATGGCGGCCGTGCTCGGAGGGCTGCTTGGCACCCAACAGCTCTTGGAGGGTTCAGAGCTCACGGCCGCGCAAGGCCTGGGAGCAGGTTCAAGGACCTGGGTCCGGCCTTGGGCGATTCTGGCCACAGGCCTGGTCTTGCTCGCGAGCCTCAATTTCCACGTGGTGATGCCAGCCATGGCCGGGCTTCAGAAATCCATCCGGGCCCATATGGCCGATGAGGCCCGAACACGCTTCCTACGGCCCGGGGCGCCCCCATGGTATCCACCCAAGTCGCCTGATACTTCTATTTGGGTAGACTCTCTCGGTCAAGTTCACCTCATGGATTCTCCGCCTGGGGGGGTCCGCCACATCGTGGCAAAAGGGATGAGTTACGCGATCCAGCACGAGCAAGACGGCTCCGCTTCCGTGGAACTTAGGCTTCAGGACCTTCAGGGGGTGCTGATCCAGCCCGGATCCGAAAGCGTGGTCCACATCAAGCAAGAACAGCAGATCCTCCGCTTCGCCTTGCCCTCGGCGGCGAAGCTGCTCCCCCCAACTCCGCTCCGGAACCGCCCGACGGCCGAGGTCTGGCGGATGGCTGACCGGGAAGCCCGCGTTGAATTGATGCGTAGGTTCTCGCTGCCTTTGGCTTCCGCAGGCCTATTGCTCCTGGGGATCGCGCTCGGATTTGGCCACCCGCGGTTCTACAAAGGCGGGGCCATCATCAAGAGCATGGGGGTGATCATCCTCTATTATCTGATGCTGATGTTGACTGAAAAGAGCTATTTGAGTGGCAAGTCTCAAACGATCCTGCCAGTCCTCCTTCTGCCCCTGGCTTTTCTCGCGGCCGGCGCCCTCTTGTTTGCAAGAAAGCTTCAGCCCCACCGGCCTAATCGCATCACCAAACTCGTCCGCCACCTGCTCTTGCGCCCGATCTACAGGCACTCCATGCCTTTCTGGGAGCGCCAACGGGCTTTCTGGCAGGCCCAAAGCCAGCGATTCCGTCGGCATCGCTCCGCAAGGTCTGGGGTCTTCCTGCGTTGGGCCCTCTACGGATGGTGGCGTAACTGGCTGGCGGCCATGGGTTCGCTCCTCCTTCTCGACTTCCTCATCGAATACGCGAATCTGGCGAGCGATCTGGCTCAGCATCATGTTCGGGCCGGGACCTTTCTGGCTTATTGGCTGTGGAAGCTTCCCCCCTTCCTTTCCGTCGTGCTCCCGATCGCGTTCCTTCTGGGGAGCCTCCTGGCCCTTTCCGAGGCGGCCATCCGGTTGGAGTGGGTGGCTCTGAAGTCCGGAGGAATCAGCTTGGTCCAATGGCTCTGGAAAGCCAAATGGGCTTGGGGACCCGTGCTGACCCTATCCTTCCTGCTCCAAGTATGGGTTGCTCCGATTGCAGACGCCAGATGTAGCAGTCTTTATAGAAAAATGCTTGAACGACCTCAAATAGCCACTGGAGCCAAACCTTGGCTTTTTTTGGGGCAGACCGGGGTCCTTTGGCATCTCTCAGGCGAGGGCCGTTGGGGCTTTCCCCTTAAGGCGCCGGGCGAAGCGCCCATCCTCCTGCACTGGTCTCAGGGTGAAACCTTCACGGAGGCGCTGCCCTGGGACGCGTCGCACTTTGTCCAGGGACCCCGCTCGGAGAAGCTCTTCCCTGACCGCGCCCTGAGGGACGCGCCCACACCGGATCAGGCCAGCACACCCGATCTCTTTGCCTGGCAGCGCTGGGCGCCCGATCCGGAACGGGCCCACCTGCTCTGGTCCCGGCTGCTGGGTTGGCTGGCGGGGCCGATCCTGCTCTTCGGACTCCTTTCCTTCGCATTCCCGGCGCCCCGCTCGGGCCGGGGCGCCGCGCTGGGTTTCGGTCTCGTCGGAGGTCTCGTTTTCCTGGGTCTCCAGACGCTCTT
>DATJFC010000298.1:0-4081 GCA_035495995.1 Holophagaceae bacterium | reverse complement strand
GGGCCGGAGCCCGTCCATGTCCTCGCAGAACCCCAAGACCCTGCTCGTCTACAGCGCCCCCCGCAGCGGTTTCGGGGACGAGTGGATGACCTTCCTGCCCATCGGGCTGGGGTTCCTGCAGGCCATGCTCAAGACGAAAGGCTATCCCTGCCGCCTGGCGAACCTCTCGGGCAAGACGCGCAAGGAGATCCTCGCCTACTTCAAGGCGCAGCAGCCCCAGGTCATCGGCGTCTCCATGTTCACTTTCAACCGCAAGCGCAGCTACGAGCTGCTGCGCATGGCGCGGGAGGCCTGCCCTTCCGCCGTGCTGCTGGCGGGCGGTCCCCACCCGACCCATCTCTCGGAGGAAGTCTTCGAGGACTGCCCGGAGCTGGACGCCATCGTGAAGGGCGAAGGCGAGCCCATCCTCCTGGGCATCCTCGAGCGGCTGAAGGCGGCGCCGGGCAGCGATCTCTGGATGCGGACCCCGGGCCTCATCCACAAGCGCGGCGTCACCGAAAGCCAGCCGGTGCTGGAGGACCTGGATGTGATGGGCGCGCCCGTCGAGCATTTCGACGCCGACTTCCTGGACGATGTGGGGCAGATGGCCTACCTGTCCACCTCCCGCGGCTGCCCGGCCACCTGCAACTTCTGCAACACGCCGGAATTCTGGGGCAGCTCCGTGCGCTTCCGGGGGCCCGAGGCCGTGCTCCGGGAGATGCAGTTGCTGCGGGAGAAGCACGGCATCACCTACTACAGCTTCCGCGACGACACCTTCACGGCGAACCGCGGCCGCATCCTCACGCTCATGGAGCTCATCCAGGGCTCCGGCCTGCACCCGCTCTGGAACTGCCAGTCCCGGGTGAACCTCGTGGACGAGGACCGGCTCGTGGCCATGAAACGCGCGGGCTGCGAATTCATGCAGTTCGGCGTGGAGCATGGCAGCGAGCGCGTGCTGCTCCTGCTCGACAAGGGCACCAACATGAAGCAGGTGCGCCGCGCGCTGGAGCTGGTGCGCCGCATCGGCATGAACATCGGCATGTACCTCATCACCGGCATCCCCGGCGAAGCCTGGCCCGACATCGAGCAGACCGCCCAGCTCATGCGCGACACGCGGCCCCACGATGTGCAGCTCTCGCCGCTGGCGCTCTACCCCGGCACGCGCATGTACGACCAGTACAAGGCCGAGGGCCGCATCCGCCGCGATTTCTACCGCGAAAGCGGCGACGCGGAGATCTTCGCCCGGCAGGACGGCCACACGGAGAAGGCCCTGCGCTTCCTCTACGACGAGGCCCAGAAGGTGAAAGCGACGGCCCGCTACACCCCCGCCGAGTTCATCGAACAGAAGAAGCTCCTCGGCTTCTGCGCCGTCACCAACCTCCTCTGCGGCGAGGCGGCGGAAGAGACCGGCCGCTTCACCGAGGCGAGAGCCGAGTACGACGAGATCATCGCGAGGGAGCCCGGCAACTTCTGGGGCTTCATGAAGCGCGCGCTGCTGTCCGAGAAGCTGGAGCGCATGCAGGACGCCAAGGCCGATCTCGAAGAAGCCCTCGCCCTGGCCCCGGGCAACCCCGAGGCGACCGAGCTGGCGGGCCTCTGGGGCCTCAAACGCACCAAGGCGCGGACGCCGAAGCCCGCGCACGGCCCGACGGCGGTGATGAAGGGCGCGGACGCGTTCCTCGCGCGACCCAAGATGTAGACGGCTCAGTCGCCCACGCGGATGTTCGGGCTCTTCTCCAGGATCATCAGCACCAGCCGTTCCATCTGGTCCACGAGCAGGAAGCGCAGGTCGCGGTCCAGCAGCTCGCCGGGCTCCGGCGGGCCGCCGGCGTTGCCCTGGAGGACGAAGAAGAACCCCTTCCGGTCGAGCGAGGCCACGCGCTTCCAGGCCAGCCTGCCCGCGCCCAGCTTGCGGGCCAAGGGCGCCGGGAGGGCGAGGATCTCCACGGCGAGGCCCGCCGGATCGAGCGTGATCTGGGTGCTTTCCACCAGCAGCACGAACAGCAGGCTGAGGAGCAGGAGCGCGCCCGCCAGCGCCGCGGCGGCGAAGGAGAGGAGGAAGAGCGTCCAGAGCAGGGCCGTCGGCTCGTCCGCGGCGCGCGCGGCCTGCAGCGCGAAGCGCAGGCCCGGCAGGCGGTGGACGATGTCGGCGATGGCGCGCACGCCCGCGAGCCAGGAGCCCGCGAAGATCAGGAAGGCCATGCCCCGCTGGGTGAGCGAGGCCCTGAAGAGGAAGGGCGTGCCCAGTTCCGTCACGCCTGCTCCAGCTCCCGCAGGATGGCCGCCGCAGCGGCGCCGGGGTCCGGCGCGGCCGTGATGGGCCGTCCCACGACGATCCAGGTGGCGCCTTCCTTCACGGCCATGGCGGGATCCATCACGCGGGCCTGGTCCTGGGCCGCGCTGCCCTTGGGGCGTATGCCGGGGCAGAGGCGGCGGAAGTGGTCGCCGCAGACTTCGCCGATGCGCTTCGCCTCCCAGGCGCTGCACACCACGCCGTCGCAACCCTGCTCTTCCGCCAGTTCCGCGAAGCCCAGCGCCATGTCGGAAGGGTCGCCCGCGTGGCCCAGCCGCGCCCATTCCTCGCGGCCCAGGGAGGTCAGCACTGTCACCGCCAGCAGCTCCGTGCGCCCGCCCTGCTCCCGGTGGCGGCGCACGGCCTGGGACGCGGCCTCCAGCATGGCGGGGCCGCCCTGGGCGTGGACATTGATGAGGGCGGGGTCCAGGGGCAGCACGGCTTCCAGCGCCTTCCGCACGGTGGTCGGGATGTCGTGGAACTTGAGGTCGAGGAAGACCGGCGCGCGCTTCTGCAGCTCCCGCACGAAGGCCGGGCCCTCCGCGCAGAAGAGTTCCAATCCCACTTTCAACATCCCCGCGTGGGGCGCGACCCGGTCGGCCATGGCCAGCGCCTCCGCCGCCGTCGGCAGATCGAGCGCCACGACGAGGCGGTCCTTGGGTTTCATCGGAACCAGGCTGTCCATGCGTGTACCCGTGCGAGATGGGGTGTCGGAATCCGCCCCGAACGGTCATTCTGACCGGAAATCCGAGGTGCCGCCGTGCTCCCCATGCAGCCGCCCGCCCTACAAGACACGAAGAGCCCTGCCGCCCAGGCCATGCCGCTCGCGCAGGCGGAAACCGCCTTCCTCAACGACCTCGATGCCGGGCTGGCCTTCACGCCTCCCAAGGGCCTCGCGGACGAGGATCAGGCCGCCTTCCGTTGGCTGCGGGATGCGGCCCAATGGCAGCGCGGCGCCCAGGCGCCCGCGGCCCGCTTCCCGAAAGGCGGCGCCGCCGATCGAGAAGCCCAGGCCTGGCGGTCCTTCCTCGCGGGCGGAGGGGGCGATCCGGCCAGGCTGCCGCTCCACCTGAGCGGCAGCCGTCTCCTCCTCTGGGAGTGGATGCGCGACCGCGACCGCCACCGGCCCCTGCCAGCGGCCGAGCGGCGCGCGCTCGAGGACCGGCTCTTGGATGGCGGCCCGCCGGCGATCAAGGGATGGGCCCTGCGCCACGCGCTCTGTTTCGCCGTGGCTGGCCGCGACACGGCGCGATTCAGCGCGCTGAAGGCGAGGCATGGCGAGAGCGCGCCCGACACCTTCACCAGCGTCCAGGCGCTCTTCGGCCTCCTGGACGGGCCGAGCCCCATCTTCCGCCTCTGGCAACTGCCAGGCCTCGCCTATCGCGATGTGGCGCTGAAGGATCTCGGCCCGCGCCGGGTCTGGATCTGCCCGCCCGGCCCTCCTGTGCCGGAGGGCGCGGCGTGGATCATCCCCTCCCAGACCGGCGATCAGAACGACCGCGAGGTCGCGCTGAGTTCCGAGATGAAGACCGAAGCCGAGGCCCTTTCCGCCGCGGCCGGCCGCCCGGCCTGGTTCGCGGCTTCACGATCCGCCTGGGAGGCCAGCGGCCTCCAGTGGTTCCCCATCCTCATCGAGCTGGACAAGGACGGGAACCTCGCCTCGGTGCGGATGGGCGACGCGGCGCCCTGATCGGCCGCGGGCTCCAGGCCCCCTGGCAACGCGGCGGGACTCGGTGAAGCGAGCCGGCGCCAGCCGCGCGGCCCGGAAGTCAGCCCAATCCGGCCGCCTGCAGCAGGCCCGTGAAGGAA
>DATJFC010000297.1:0-2623 GCA_035495995.1 Holophagaceae bacterium | reverse complement strand
CGGCGGCCCCAGCCGCGGCCCCGGCGGTCCTGGCCGTGGTCCTGGCGGCCCTGGCCGTGGCCCTGGCGGTCCCGGACGCGGCCCTGGCGGTCCCGGCCGCGGCCCCGGCGGTCCCCGCAGCGGCCCTGGCGGCCGTCCCGGCGGCTTCGGCGGCCCCCGTCCCGGCGGCCCTGGCGTTCCCGGCGGCGCGGCCGGCACGGCTCCCATCGGCAGCGGCAAGGGCCCTGCCCGTTCCGTGGGCGGCAAGAAGAAGGGCAAGCACGAGCGCACCGACCAGGAAGAGCTCGACATCAAGATGCGCCAGCCGCGCAGCCGCGCGCAGGTCATCGCCACCGAGTACATCGAGGAGGAGATCGGCATCGTCATGCTCTCAGAGGGCGTGACCGTGAAGGAGCTCGCCGAGAAGTGCAACCGCCCCGCCAAGGATGTGGTCGCCAAGCTGCTCCACCGCGGCATCTTCGCCACCATCAACCAGCCCCTCGACACGGAGCTGGCCAAGGAGATCGCCCGCGAGTTCGGCTACCTGGCCGACATCGTCTCCTTCGAGGAAGACGCGCAGATGATGGCCGAGGAGGGCACGGATGTGCAGGGCGAGAGGCTGCCCCGCGCGCCCGTCGTCACGATCATGGGCCATGTCGACCACGGCAAGACCTCGCTGCTGGACTCCATCCGCTCCGCCAAGGTCGCGGCCGGCGAGGCCGGCGGCATCACGCAGCACATCGGCGCCTTCCACGTGGACGTGAAGGACCCCAACACCGGGGACATGCGCCAGATCATCTTCCTCGACACCCCAGGCCACGAAGCCTTCACCAAGATGCGCGCCCGCGGCGCGAAGGTGGCCGACATCGCCGTGCTGGTGGTGGCCGCGGATGACGGCGTCATGCCGCAGACCGTGGAGTCCATCAACCACGCCAAGGCCGCCGACACCCCGCTCGTCGTCGCCATCAACAAGATCGACAAGCCCGGCGCCAACCCGGACAAGGTCCAGCAGGGCCTGCTCCAGCACAGCGTCCAGACCGAGGCCTACGGTGGCGACGTGCCCTCCGTGCCCGTCAGCGCCAAGACCAAGCAGGGTCTCGACGACCTGCTCGAGACCCTGCTCCTCGTCGCCGACATGAAGGACCTGAAGGCCGTCCACGACGCCCCCGCCGCCGGCTCCATCATCGAGGCCCGCCTCGACAAGGGCCGCGGCGCCGTCGCCACCGTCCTCGTCCAGCAGGGCACCCTGCGCCAGGGCGAGATCTTCGTCGCCGGCGCCACCATGGGCCGCGTCCGCGCCATGTTCGACGACCGCGGGAACCGCATCGAGGAGGCCGGCCCCTCCACCGCCGTCCAGATCCTCGGCTTCGAGGAAGTGCCCGGCAGCGGCGACAACTTCCAGGTCGTCGAGAGCGAGGGCAAGGCGCGCACCATCGCCCAGTTCCGCCAGGAGAAGGCCAAGGCCGCGGCGCTGGCCCGCCAGCGCGTCACGCTCGAGAACATCTTCGGCACCATCAAGGACGGCCAGATGAAGGAGATGCCGCTGATCATCAAGGCGGACACCCAGGGCTCGGTCGAATCGCTGGTGGGCTCCCTCGAGAAGCTCAGCACCGAGAAGATCCGCGTCCGCATCATCCACGCCGCCGCGGGCACCGTCACCGAGAACGACGTGCTGCTGGCGGAGGCCTCCAAGGCCGTCGTCATCGCCTTCCACACCAAGGCCGAGCGCAAGGCCGAGGACCTGGCCCAGGAAGAGGGCGTGGACATCCGCTTCCACGACATCATCTACAAGGTCACGGAGGAGATCGAGCAGGCCATGATCGGCAAGCTCGACACCGTGGAGCGCGAGGTCTACCTGGGCCGCGCCGAGGTGCTCCAGCTCTTCAAGGTCGGCAAGAACGTCATCGCGGGCTGCCGCGTCACCGACGGCCTCGTGAAGAAGAGCGCCCGCGTCCGCGTCAAGCGCGGCGAGGACCTGGTTTTCGAGGGCACCTTGTCCAGCCTCAAGCGGTTCAAGGACGATGTGAACGAAGTGAAGAACGGGTTCGAGTGCGGCATCAGCCTCGAAGGCTTCGACGGACAGAAGGAGAACGACGTCCTCGAGTTCCACACCACCGAGAAGGTCGCCCAGACCAGCCTCTGAGGCTTCGCTCTGAATGAATGGAAACGGGCCGCGAACGCGGTCCGTTTTTTTGAGTCGGCCCACTCTACCGAAATCTCAGGCGCCATGGGATGCTCCTCGCCAGGAGCGAAGATGAAGCGCTACACCCTACCAATCGCCTTGCCCATTCTGCTCATCGGGTGTCGTGCGGCGGATTTCACCTTGAAAGAGTCCGTACCCGTTTCTCCGATCTCAAAAGGTGTCGTGGATTCGTTTTTCCCAGATGGGCCGACAGCCGGCTATCAGTTTGTAGATGAAGTGGACCACGGGAACGCGTCCATGGAAATTAACCTGGGTGATGGAGAGACGGCCCCCGAAGACGGGATGCGTTTCAATTTTCTCCGCGTCCCTCCGCCAGGACGGGAAGACCATTGCTCTTTCAAATTTGAATTGCTCGGAAAGAGTTCCAAGGTACTCCAGTCGTTCCCGACGAATGTGGGCACCTCCACCTCTGGAGGCACTTTCATTTCAGTCTGGGTTGAA
>DATJFC010000296.1:0-4966 GCA_035495995.1 Holophagaceae bacterium | reverse complement strand
CAGGCGGGGCTCGGGGCGGGAGATGATCTCCTGCCCCGTGAGGTATTCGGCGAGGGTCTGGTGGCGCGGGCTCAGGACCATGCAGAGGAAGCTGAGCGGGAAGAGGGCCACGGACAGGAGGTGGAGCAGGCTGAACACCATGCGCCGCTCGGGCTCATCCTCCGCCAGGACGAGGTTCCAGTGGCCCATGAGCGGTGACTGGCCCGCCATGACGAGGGGCACCATGAGCGCGGCCCAGGACACGAGCAGGTGGGCGGGCAGGACCACGGGCCAGGCCTCGGCGAAGATCCGGCCCACCGGCGCCTGGAGGGCCAGGCTGAGGGCGAGGGCGAGGGCGAGGTTGAGGGCCGCCAGGAGGCAGGCCTCGCCCGCCTCCACCAGGAGCAGGGGGCCGAAGGAGGCCACCTGGGGATCGGGCTTGAAGGTCTCCAGCGCGGACCCGAGGAAATCCAAGGGGTGCGAGGAGGCGGCCCCTGGAAGCGCCGGGGCCTGCATCTCGGGAGCGGAGAGGGGCAAGGGCTGGATCCGGCCCAGAGCCGGGGCCTGCAGTGCCTGGGCCCGGGGCGCCTCCACGGGCGCGCTGAGGCCTGTGGCCTGGAAGAGCAAGGGGCGGGGCCGCTCGGCGCGGGTGAAGGCGAGGCCGCAGGTGGGGCATTCCATCGCCAGGGGCGAAAGCCGCGTCTGGCAGCTGGGGCAGAGGCGCCGGTCCATGGAGCGGGCCTAGCCGAGCATGGCGATCCAGAGGGCCCGGTCGCCCTTCGGCATGGTCTGGATCTTGGGCAGCAGCGCCAGGCGCGCAGGCCAGGCCGGATCCTCCGGCGCCAAGGCGCGGCCCCGGAGCAGGTCCGATTGGGCGTCGCCCCAGCGGTCCTGGGAGGCGTGAGCTTCCGCCAGGCGCAGGTAGAGGCGGACGGCCTGGGCGCGGAGGTTGGCGTCATCCGGGTTGGCCCGGAGCAGGGCGTCCATCACCTTGCCCGCCTGGTCCATATCGCCGCCTTGCAGGTGCCGCTGATACTCCTCGGCCGTGGCGGCGACGAGCGTGCTGTCCGGCAGGGCGATCTTGGCCTTGCCCAGCAGCTGGGCCGCGGGACCGTCCGCGGGATTCTTCTTGAGAAGGGTCTGGGCCCGGAGGTAGGCGCGCACCGCGTCGCCCTGCGAGAGGGCCTGCTGGCCTTCGGAAAGGATGGCGGTGGCGCTTTCGGCCAGGCTGGGCACCTGGGCGTCACGGGCCGCCTTGGCGACGGCCGCGCGGTGGGCGGCATCCACATCGGCCTGGAGCTGGGAATCCCGGGCGTAGCCCTGATACCAGACCGTGCCGAGGATGATCACCAGGACGCCTGCCGCCGCTCCGCCCCAGACCTTCGGATCCTTCACCCAGTCCGGCAGGTTCGAGGGATTCAGCGCCTCGGGGGCCTTGATCTGGAGGCCGGCGCGGGGCGCGGGCGCAGGCTTGGTGAGGGCTGAAGGAGGTTGCACCGCGGCAGGCGTCTGGGCCGGGGCCTCCGGCGGCGCTTCCGGCCGGTCCATCTCGATGCGGACCGCGCCGCTGTTGCCGCTGGAAGACCGGGGGGCGGGGGCGGCCGGCCGGGGGGCGCGGCTTCTCGCGAGCCCGGCGGTGGCTCCGGGATGGCCTGGAACCAGGTCGAGGGCCTGCTGGAAGGTGAAGGAAGCTTCCTCGAAGCGCTGTAGGCCGAGCAGGTGCTCGGCCTGCCGGACCTTCTCATCCGCGGCCGAGACCTCCGGAGCCGGGATGGAGAGCGTGGGGCGGTGCTCCGCGGAGATGGCCTGGGTGGACCGCTGGTCCATCGCGATGGCCTGGGTGTCCCCCTGGCCGGGCGGCGCCTGCTCCGCCGCCATGTCTTTGCGGGCGTTGTCGAGGAAGCTTTGGATGTCCGAGCGGTGCGGCGCGAGCTTGAGGGCCTGCTCCCACTTGCTGACGGCCTCTTCGGGAAGGCCCATGTCGTATAGGAGACAGCCCTCGCGCAGAAGCTTGTCGGCGGCTTCCTCATCGGCGCCGTAGGCGGGCACTTCCCGCGTGACCGGCTCATCGGACGGCGCGGAGCCGGGCGCCGGGCCCTCCAAGGGCAGGCCCATCTCCTGGCGCGCGCCGCGCGCGTACTCGAGGGCCATGGCGTGGTCGGGCACCGCGGCGAGGAGCTGGTTCCACTTCTTGAGCGCGTCTTCCATCTGGCCCATGTCGTAGAGCGTGCAGCCTTCGCGGAGCAGCTTCTCCTGAGTGTCCTCGTCCATGACGGCCGCCAGCGAAGGTGCTGAGGCGGCGATAACCGCCTCGGGCGCCACCAGCGTGGGCTCTTCGGCCTTCTCCTCCAAGGCTGGAGCCTGGACCGGGATGTCGGCGGCCTGAAGGTGGGTGGTCGCCTGCCCGGCCTGCTGGGAGTCCAGGGCCCTCTTCACGCGGAACAACCCGTCCCTGGCGGGGCCGTGATCCGGGACGGCCCGCAGCACCGCCTGCCAGATCTGCCCGGCGCGCACGATCTCGCCGTTGGAGAAGAGCTCTTCCGCTTGCTGGAGGTAGCGGGCGTACGGATCCGGGGCCATGGGCGCCTCAGTGCATGGGGAATTCGTTGAGGTCCCGCACCACGAGCATGAAGGTGCTATTGCCGCAGCTGAACTCATCCTGGTGCCCGATCTGCACGGGATTGTCGATGCGCTGGCCGCTGATGAAGGTGCCGTTGGTGCTCTGCAGATCCGAAAGCCAGACGGTGCCGTCCCGGCGGATCTCGATGCCCGCGTGCCGCCGGCTCACCTCGGGGTCCTTGGAGACCACCTCGCCTTCCTCGCGGCCGACGGTGTTGAAGGGCTTCTCCAGCGGATGCACCGAGGAGGCCTGGGGGCCCGCCACGATGGCCACGCTGAAGCGGAGCCCGGGCGGCATGCCCGAGCCGGGGTCGCCGAGCCCGGCCGAGGCCAGCATGCTTTCGCGGTCGCTGCGCTGGGTCGTGCGGCCCTGCACCGTGGGCTCGTCGAAGAAGGGCGAGCGCAGCGCCGTGGTCATGGGCGCGGGTTCGGCGGGGAAGTCCGGCAGGGCCGTCGTCGCGTCGGGAACGGGCGAGGTCATGGCCGGGTTGGCCACCTCGAAGACGTGGGCGCACTTGGGGCACTTGAAGCGCTTCTTGGGGACGCCCTCGAAGCGCTGCTCGTCGTATTGGAATCGGGCCTCGCAGGCCGGACACACCACGATCATGGTCGGCATTCCTTGGAGTGGAGGGGAAGTTTACCGCTACTTGCGCGGCGTGGCGAAGAAGCTGAAGGACTTGGAAAGCGGCACATCGGGCGGAACCTGGAAGTCCGTGACCGAGACGGGCAGGGGCTGGTTGGTCTTGAGGGCGCCCAGGTCCACCTGCCAGGTGTCCCCGCCCCGGTCCACCCAGAGCACGCGCTTGGGCAGCCAGGTCTTCTGGTCGACCCAGAGGTCCAGGGCCTGCATGCGGCGCTTCATGCCGAGGGTCCTGGGCGCGAGGGTGAGGAACCAGGTGCCCGGCACATCGTTGGAGGACCCGAGGCCGATGTCGAAGTACTGGGCCAGGTAGCTGAGCTTCTGGCCCAGCCCGAGGAATTTGCGGTTGGCGTGGATGACATGGCCTACCTTGAGGCGCTCGCCCTGCTTGGCCGAAGGGCTGTAGGAGACCAGCTCCTTCGGCGTCAGGTGGAGGATGAGGTCGTCCGGAGCGCTGAACACGAAGTGCGCGAAGTCCGAGCCTTCGAGGTAGAGCGTGCCCTTGGTCACCGTCGGCGTTTTGAGCAGGGCGCGGCGCGTCGTGAGCGTGAAGGGCGATTCCAGGGTCTGCACCGAGGCCTGGGCCGCGTCGAAGCGCTCCACGATCTCCTGCAGGCTGGGCGCCTGCGGGGCCTGGGCCACCAGCGCGGGCGGGGAAAGCGGCAGCATCATCACACTCCTGGCAGGCGCAGCGCGGCCGCGGCGAGGGGACGGTCATCGCCGAGACGGAGGCCGAGGGACAGCACCAGCGGGGCCATGCGCAGGTGCAGGGCGGCGCCCAGGACCGTGCTGGCGGGCGCGCCCTCGTATTTCCTCCGCTCCGCGCCGGCGGTGAGGGAGGCCGTGGGTGAAAGCTCCACCTGCAAGCTGAGGGCCGTGACTCGGCGTTTCACGGCGATGGGCAGCCGCGCGGCGGAATTCAGATCCGATTCGAAGGAGAGCTTGAAAGAAGGCGACAGGTCCACCTGGAGACCGGCCCGGGCTTGGGGATCCTCCTTCAGGTCCCCGAAGCGCCGCGACGCGATGCGGTCGAGCGTGAACCCGAGCCGCGCATGCTCGCCCGCATCGTAGAGGTAGCCCGCGTCCAGGGTGGCGGAGGTGGCGGCGTGGTCCGTGCCGACTCCGTTCAATGGGGCGGCGGGGTCGCCGAGGGGAAGCTGGCCGCTCTGGGGCTGGAGCGCGAAGGCTTCTTCCCCGAAGCGCACCCGTTCCAGGCGCACGGTGAAGCCGAGCGCCGAGCGGCCCGCCTGGCTGCCCGCCCCGGCATAGAGGCGGTCCACCACCGCCTGCCTGCCGTCGAGCGCGGCGTGGGAGGAGGCGGGATCCACCACGGCGAAGGTGCCCCGCAGATCCTCGTGGGTGTAGCCGAAGCGGATGCCGCCCTCCCAGGCCCAGGCGAGGCCGGCGAGGCGTTCCCGCGTGGCCCAGGGTTTCGATCCGAGGCGGGACAGGGCGGAGTCCATGGGGCCGCCGCCCTGCTCGGCGTTCGCCACCGCGTCCGCGGCGAGGGAGGCCCCCCGCGGCTTGAGGTCGCCGACATCCACGCCCGCGTACCACCCGCTCGGGAGCTGGTCGAAGCGGGCCGGGTTGGCGCGGGGGTTCTCACCCTCAGAAAAGACGAGCGAGCCTCCGAAGGGTGTGTCGTCCGCGAAGCTCTGGGCGGAGGCAGGCAGCGCGGCCAGCAGGAGCAGGAGGGCGGCGCGCTTCATCCGGCCGGCCTCAACGAAA